>JBJTNS010000061.1:0-5440 GCA_046074245.1 Chitinophagaceae bacterium
CAAGACATCCACAAAACGCTGGAAGCCCGTATTGCCAGCTTCTACGACACCGAAGACACCATTCTGTATGCTGCTGCTTTTGACGCTAATGGCGGTGTATTTGAACCATTATTTGACGAGCAGGATGCCATTATTTCAGACTCACTAAACCATGCTTCAATCATAGATGGTGTGAGATTATGTAAAGCTGCAAGATATCGTTACAATAACAACGATATGGAAGATCTGGAAAAGCAGCTAATCGCTGCAAATGCTGCTGGTCACAGAAATAAAATTATTGTCACTGATGGTGTTTTCAGCATGGATGGCTATGTTGCACAATTAGACAAAATAGTGGCTTTAGCCGACAAATATAATGCCCTTACCATGGTAGACGAATGTCATGCGGCAGGATTTATCGGAAAAACTGGCAAAGGCACACCTGAATATTGTGGCGTGCATGGTAAAATTGATATTATTACCGGCACATTAGGGAAAGCTTTAGGTGGCGCTATGGGTGGTTATACAACAGGTAGAAAAGAGGTCATCGAAATGCTTCGTCAGCGTTCTAGACCTTATTTGTTCTCCAACTCACTCGCTCCAGCTATTGTTGCCGCTGGTATAGAAGTCTTCAACATTTTAAGTGAATCAACAGAACTGAGAGATAAGCTGGAAGAAAATGTGAAGTATTTCAAAGCTGGTGTTAAAGCAGCCGGATTTGATTTCAAAGATGGCAACAGTGCTATCGTTCCAATTATGTTATATGACGCTAAACTGAGTCAGGTAATGGCGGATAAACTTCTGGATGAAGGCATCTATGTAATTGGTTTCTTCTACCCTGTTGTTCCAAAAGACCAGGCAAGAATCAGAGTACAACTCTCAGCGGCACACGAAAAACACCATCTGGATAAAGCCATTGCAGCTTTCACCAAAGTTGGTAAAGAATTAGGCGTTATTCAATAAAATAATCCAACAAAAAAACCCGGCTTACACCGGGTTTTTTTTATTTCTTAGGTTTTTCGAGACTGTCTTTAGGATAATGTAATGACATCGAATCACGGAGCGATTTGCTCCAGTTAATCAGTATCTCTTTCTGATCTGCATCCAGTCGTGCTTCACCATGTGCCAGTGTATATGAACTCATCGGCATTTCGCCTTCCTGAATCACTTCATCAATTTCTTCCAGCTTATGATACTGACGGTACGGACGGTAAGTCATGAACTCATCAAAATTCAGATGTTTTTTACCATCATTCACATGATCCGCCAGCCACCATGCTACAGGCTGAATGTTTGAATACCATGGATATTTAGTGGTATTGCTATGGCAATCCATACAGGCATTGTTTAAAATAGTTTTTACCCGTTCTGGAACAGGATAAGCATTGGCAATTGATTGAGTAGTGTTACCGCTGGTATTCTGTTCAGGCTTAAAAAACTGAATAGCAATCAGCATTAAGCCAAGAATAATTCCAATAGTTTTAAAGAATTTTTTATTAAACATAGTACAATATTAAATCTTTCAGATTAAAAAAGCAGACATTTAACAAATGTTTAATATCAGTAATTGATTTCCTGCTCTCTCATTCCATCGCCTCTGAGGATACGGAAACGCTTTCTGGCTTCAGCAATAAATAGTGAGCCCGTATAATTAAGCACTATCATTTCATAGATTTTTTTAGCTTTGGCTGTGTCATTGAGTTTGAACTCGTAGAGATGCGCCAGATTAATCAGAGCATTATCTGACAGGATGTCAAAACTAAAATCTTTAGATATACGAAGGTATAATTGTTCTGCCATCAGGTAATCTGATTTTTGTTCATATATCAGGGCTTTGGCAAAATATATTTCATCTGTCAGTGTATGTCCCGGGAACAATTCAGGGATAGACTCCAGCAACTTCAGGGCTTCATCTGGTTTATTCTGAAAGATCAGAAGTTCGGCACTGGCATATAGTTTGAGCGCTTCGTCGGTACTGTCTAAACCCAGATTATCCTGAATAATGAGCCAGAGTCTCATTGCATTGTTGCTGATGAGTTGAGTGGTAGCGCCTTTCAGAACATCCAGCTGAGTTTGTGCCCATTCGAAATCGCCTCTGAAATAGCATAAGCGAGCGTATCTGTATCTGGCTTCCTGTCCGATAGCATCATTAGTAAAGAGCTTTTCAACCTGTTTATAAAGCAGATCTGCCTCCCAGGGATCACCGGTAATCAGCATTGCATCACCTAAATTAAGTTTACACTGAGCCATTAATTTAGCATTGATACCTGGCATTGTGATAGCTTTATTGAGTTGTTCAATGCCCTTTTCAGGCAAATGGATATAGTAGATATAGAGCTCGGCCAGATCCTTCATCTGTTCAGCCGTTTGCCAGTTATAGCCGTTAATATTCAAATAATTTAAAAACTCCCATTCCAGACTTTTTAGTTGTTCAGGAGATCCGCCGTTTTCGGTTCTGACGCGCAGCATTCCACAGGTAAGTACACCTTGCTGAGCCTGAAAATAATAGCGCTTATCCTGACCCAGAAGCTTAACATATTCAAAGCATTTAACAGCTAAATCATACACCTCATTGGTGATTAATACACTGCTAAGTTCCATCACTCTTTTCCCCTCCTCTTTCATTCTTTTGTCAATGGCTTTAACCTGAATAAACGCTCCATTCCAGTCGCGCTGCTGAGTAAACGACCAAACCAGCAAATCATTGTAAGAGAGATTATCCGGTTCTTTCTGGAGTTTGACAAGGAGGGCAGAACTCAGCATTTTGTAATTGTCATTATTTTTATATGCCATGATGAGTCTGTTTTTAATTTCATCCAGCATATAATCATTCATTCCGGCGATATTGAGGAGTTCTTCAGTTGCCTCATTAAGTTTTGATGACTGGAAATACAATTCAGAGAGGTTATAGGCAAAGAGAGAATTGTCTTTAAGTCGGCCGCGGGCATTGATATAAGTTTGAACTGCCTGATCAAAAAAACGGCGTTTCAAAAAACCATTGGCCAGAACATCAATTTCATCGGAATTATAAGTTTTCAGTTCGGTAAGCTCTTTAAAGAGTTCATCTCTTCTTTGAGTTAGTCCCTGTAAATGGAACATGTAAGCTTTGTCAATCTGGTAATTATACTGAGTCGGGTATTTCTTAATGCGCTTATCCAGTAGTTTTTCGGCAGATTTAAAATCTTTGATTAACACATAACATTGCAGAAGATTTTCGTAAAAATAGACCGATTCAGGTTGTTTACGGGCAAGGTCTTCGTACAAATCTGCAGCCTTAGCATATTCTTTATCGAAGAAATACTGTGCTGCCAGCTTTTCGTCAGTAGTTTGTGCAAATGTGCTGAAAGCACTGAAAAATAAGATGACTAAGGCGATCCGCATGCAGACAAATTTAACAGATAACGATAAAAATACAATGAAAATTTTAGTTATTTACAAAAAAAACTATTTTTGCCATCACCTAGCTTAAAAATCACAGACGAAATGAAAACATACAGCGTAATTGGAATCATGTCAGGCTCATCAATGGATGGGATCGATCTTGCACACTGCAGGATCACGTCAGATAATGGACAATATTCCTATACTATAGAGGAGTGCGAGACATACGAGTACGACGAAATCTGGAGACTCAGATTATCACAAATCAGAAAAGCTGATGCACTTGGATATTCCAAAACAGATGTCTTTTACGGACATTACATCGGACATTTGATCAACAAATTTGTCAGTAAATACAATCTGAGCATCGATCTAGTGGCATCTCACGGACATACAGTGTTTCACTATCCTGAGGAGTTAATTACACGTCAGGTTGGGGATGGTGCTTCTATGTCTGCCATCTGTCATTTGCCGGTAGTAACAGACTTCAGAAGTATGGACGTTGCTAAAAAAGGTCAGGGTGCCCCACTGGTAGCGATTGGCGACCAGATGTTTTTTAACGATTACGATTTCTGTCTGAACTTAGGGGGATTTGCCAATATTTCTGGTAAAATTGGTGAATACAGAGTGTCATTCGACATCTGTCCTGCTAATATACTGTTAAACAGAGTTGCCAGAGATCTGAATCAGGAATACGATCACGATGGAGAAATTGCATCTAAAGGCAATATCAACTACAAATTACTGGAGAATCTGAACAATATCGATTATTACAGCATGCCATTTCCAAAATCTCTGAACAGAGACTGGATCAATAATGAACTTTGGCAGATTGTTAAAGAAGGAGATAAATTAACCCCTCAGGATAAAATGAAAACTTTTGTCGACCATATCGGTATTCAGATTTCAAAAAGTCTGGATTACCTGAGCGCAAAACAATCTGCTGGTAAGAAAGTACTGGTAACAGGCGGAGGCGCTTTCAACACAGTGTTAATGGACCATATCAGAACTCATAGTGAAGCAGAGTTTGTTGTACCTGATGCTAAACTCGTTAAATACAAAGAGGCTCTGGTATTTGCACTTATGGGAGTAATGAGGGTAGAAAACCAGGTTAACATCATCAAAACCTTCACAGGTGCAAAATCCAATAGTGTGAGCGGCGCTTTAAACGGCGACTTCAGCAAACTCTTATAATTTGTTTATGTCACGTTTTTAGGTTATATTCGTCTATTGACTTAAAACCTAATCTGTATTTATCATGAAGTTTAATCGTTTATTCCTTGTTGTTTTTTGTGCATTTAGCTTAATGTCAACTTCTTGCAAAAAAGAAAGTCCAACAGAAATTGAACTTGAGTACCCGATAATATTTCCGGATTTAATGGAAATTGACGTCAGAAGTGTCGATTCGTTTGTCATAAGAGAGTCAAATGATTTTCCGACGGCCTTAGATGGTGAACTAGCCAAACACAATACAAACAAATCAAAAATAAAATCTGCAAAATTAACCTTTATGCGTTTGCAGGTGATGGATTATGCCTTTGCAGACTCTACCAAATACTCTGATTTCGGTTATATCTCAGAATTGATGATGGATATTAAGAAAGACGGACTCGGGCAAGCGCTTATTGCAAAGAAAACCATACCCAATGTACGTACCAAGGCTGTTAACCTCGACCTGGAAAATGTAGAATTGAAAGATTATCTGCAGCAGGAAAATTTCAGAATGGTTTTCAAGTATAAAAAACGCAAAGCCATGCCGAATGACATGCCTTACGTTATAACACTGAAATTTAAGATTATAGCTGATCCAATCTAAGTTTTTATTTTTTTTAATTTCCCACCCTGACAGGGTGTTTGAAAATAAAATAATTATTCCAACACCTGCTTCATGCAATCACTTTTAGGCCATTTCTTAGGCAAAAAGGCCGCAAAAAAAAATCTGTGACTTGTATCATTTATTGGGAATAAATGAATATTATTGCCAATCAATAAATATTAATTATGAGTGAACAAGCTACTAAAGGACATCCTAAAGGGTTGTATGTTTTATTTGTCACTGAAATGTGGGAACGTTTCAGTT
>JBJTNS010000062.1:0-2888 GCA_046074245.1 Chitinophagaceae bacterium
TGTAGTGGGCCCTGCTGGAATCGAACCAGCCACCCTCTGATTATGAGTCAGACGCTCTAACCGAATGAGCTAAGGGCCCTTAAAAGGAGTGCAAAGATAATACTACAAATCTTCTTTGGCAAATTAGTCTAAAATAAAAATTATGATTGTGTTATTTCGTCGAACCAGCCACCCTCTGTCCCGATAGCTATCGGGAGAGTCAGACGCTCTGGATTCCTGATAAATGTCGTGAGATAAGGCCCCCCCAAAGATTTTTAAAGATAATACTACAAATCTTCTTTGGCAAATTACTATAAATAAAAAATTTAAAGAGCCTTTAGGATACTTGATTATATTACTATTTCTTCAAAGTACTATGCGAGCCATCGCAATTCGGGAAACGCTTGGATAAACCGCAAATACAGTCGGTGAGACCTTTGCCCATCAGGATCCTTTTGCTTGCTGCTTCGATGCGTGAGGTTCTGGTGGCCGATTGTTTGGCAGATCCAAAATGCAACAGATAGCCCCGCTGCCTCCCTGGGGTTAGCTTGTAAAAAGCCTCTGATAGCGCCGGATTAGATTCAAATATTGTTGTTAGCTCTTCGGGAGTATCGTAGGCCTCAGTAGGTTTAAAACTAACTTTAGCCCCGGATTTTTCATTCTCTATTGCCTCAAATACATAGGCTTTTATCACAGGTGCCAGTTGTTCAATACCAGCTAAATCTTTAAATCTAATTTGTCTGGCTGATTGGGTATTTTCTGTTGGAATAACCAAAATATTGTCCGGATCTTTCAACAATACACCTTTATGAAATAGTATGGCACAGTAATCTTTAAAAGCATGAATGAGAACAATATTGGCGTTTTTATAGGTGTAACAAGGTACACCCCATTTTACCTCTTCGTTAAGTAAAGTGTCAAGGATGATATGTCTTAAGGCAGTTTGCTCGACCTGCCATTTCTCAGATTCGTGCAAGTATTTGTCTACTTCAGGGTTCATTACAGGGAAAAATCTATTGCTCAAAATTAGGAAATTATTTGATATTGAAACATGTCTGTTGCCTTTGAGTAAGAGGTATTATGGAAAGCACTTTGGTAGTCAAGGATTTTTCTGGGTACTATTGTATATTTGTAACCCGAATTCAGTTTTACGTTATAAACTTTCAATGTATGTTGTTAGAGGATAGCCATATTTCTGTGTTTTTTACCTCCAGTCAATTGGATACTCAAAAAATTCATATCGCCGATCTCGTCTTATACGAAGATAACCACATTATAGCCATCAATAAACCATCAGGTGTTATCGTTCAGAGCGATGAGACTGGCGATGAGCCGCTCCCGGAAATGGTGAAGGCATTTTTGAAACAGCGTGATAATAAACCTGGCAATGTATTTTGTGGCGTCATCCACCGTATTGACCGTCCTGTAAGTGGTGTAGTGCTACTGGCAAAAACCAGCAAAGGATTATCGCGTATGACAGAGCTTTTCAGAGTGAATGAAATTAAGAAAGTGTACCGCGCTCTGGTAAATGGTGTTCCTGAAATTAAAGAGCAGGAACTAAGAGCTTTTCTTAGAAAAAACAGCAAGGTGCACAAAGCCGATGTTTTTGCTAAGAAAGTTGATAATTCTAAAGAGTCGGTGTTGAGTTACAAAGTGCTGGAAGAACGCGGTCATCAAGCCTTTCTGGAGGTATATCCAATAACAGGCAGATTTCACCAAATCAGAGCGCAGCTAGCCTCCATCAAACATCCAATAGTAGGCGATGTTAAATACGGTGCACCACAGGCATTAAGAGACCGATCAATATGTTTGCATGCTTATAGTGTATCATTTATTCATCCAATCAAAGACGAACCTATTGTGATTACCAGTAATGCCCGTTTTTAATGGGTTTGAGCGGTTTTGATGGTAATAACTAATCAGAATCAGTGCTTTAATTTTTAAATTTACTTACAAAAATCATCCAAACAGACATTTTCATCTGTATTTTCGCAGCAAATTTGATGTATGCCCAAAATCGATTTTAACAATACACAGGTAGCTTTCGCTCATAAATCAGATGCTGAACTTAAAAAGGCAGCTCTTCTTTTCAAAAGTTTCAATTATCCATGGTTGATTAAATACGGTCCGGGAATGGCAGCCTCTGTCATCGATTACTTGCCGCCGGTAAAATCATTAATCAGAAATACCTTGTTTGCTCAGTTTTGTGGTGGCGAAAATATCAGGGATTGCGAAAAAGCAATTGTTTCTCTGACGAAAGGAAATATCGGTACCATACTCGATTATTCAGTAGAGGGCGAGGAGAGTGAATCGGTATTTGATGCAACTTGTAAAGAAATTATTGATACGATTCACAAAGCTGCCACTAATCAAAAGGACATTCCTTTTTCGGTGTTTAAAACTACTGGCATCGGGCGAATGGATCTGTTAACAAAAGTCAATGCCAACGAACAGCTAACAGATGCTGAAACAGCTGAATTTACTAAGTTAAAAGCCAGATTTGACAGTATTTGCCAGACAGCATTTGACCATAATGTCAGATTGTTTGTGGATGCAGAGGATTCGTGGATTCAGGACATTATCGATACCATGACTTACGAGGCCATGGAAAGATTTAACAAAGAAAAAGCGATCATTTTTAATACCATTCAATGTTACAGAACCGGACGTATCGCTCATATTCAGGATAAGATCAATAACATGACTTGTTATCTGGGCTTTAAGTTGGTGAGGGGTGCTTACATGGAAAAGGAGCGCGCAAGGGCGATAGAGATGCAATACGAAAGTCCGATTAACCCGGACAAAGCCTCAACGGATGCTGAGTATGATGGTGCATTGGAATTGTGTGTGAAGCACATCGACCGGGTAAGCATATGTGCAGGTACTCACAATGAGAACAGCTCACAAAA
>JBJTNS010000063.1:0-3162 GCA_046074245.1 Chitinophagaceae bacterium
CTTAGGACTGAGCTACTCACAATTCTGACAATAGTTTCGGGATTCAACCTTATCTGCAATATTTGTAAACATAGTAATCCCAATGATGTTGTAATCGACAAAAAACTGTTTACCAAAACCAAAAAGGAAAAAGGTGCTAAAACAGACGAAAAAGCTAAATTGGCTAAAAACGAAGTCGAGTACAAGAAAAATAAAGAAAAAGTTACTGAAATTTTAGTTCAGAAATTATTCAAAGTGCTTAATGGCAAAACCTCTGCAGGTGTTAAAGCTGTATATGGTGATGACATGATTCCTAAAGGTACTAAGTTTACTCTGAAAAACCTTTCAGCGGTAGATTACGATAATGTGAGTTTTGCTAACTGGACTTCAGATGCAGACAAAAATGTTGTTGTTAATACCATCCTGAAAAACTTCAAATCTCCGGTAACTGAAATTTACGCAGCTTACAGAAGAGAATACTATGCAATCACCGTCGGAGATGAATTACCAACTGGTATTCTGAAAATGGCTAAAGTATACGTTGCTCAGAAACGTAAGTTGAAAGTAGGTGATAAAATGGCGGGTAGACACGGTAACAAAGGTATTGTTGCCCGTATCACTCGTGCAGAAGACATGCCGTTCCTCGAAGACGGAACTCCGGTTGATATCGTATTGAATCCGCTGGGTGTACCTTCAAGGATGAACCTTGGACAGATTTACGAAACTGTTTTAGGTTGGGCAGGTAAGGAGCTGGGTCTGAAATTCGCTACTCCAATTTTTGATGGTGCTAAACCATACGAAATTAACGAATACACAGATAAAGCAGGTATCCCAACCAATGGTCAGGTGTATCTATACGACGGTTTAACCGGCGAAAGATTCCACCAGCCAACAACTGTGGGTATCATCTACATGCTTAAACTTGGTCACATGGTTGATGATAAGATGCACGCACGTTCTATCGGACCATACTCAATGATTACTCAGCAGCCACTTGGTGGTAAAGCTCAGTTCGGTGGTCAGCGTTTTGGTGAGATGGAGGTTTGGGCTCTGGAAGCATTCGGTGCTGCCAATATCCTGAGAGAAATCCTGACAATCAAATCGGACGATATCATGGGTCGTGCAAAAACTTATGAGGCCATCGTTAAAGGTGATAACATTACTCAAGTCGGTATTCCTGAATCATTCAATGTATTGATCCACGAATTAAGAGGTCTTGGTATCGAAATGACCTTCGAGGAATAAGCTAAATTTCAATTCTTAAACAGTAAAATTTAAAAAATGTCAACGATTAAAAAGAGTCAGAAAATAAAAAGTAATTTCACTAAGATCCGTATCGGTCTTGCCTCTCCTGAAAGTATCCTGCAAAGGTCTTTCGGTGAAGTAATCAAGCCCGAAACCATTAACTACCGTAGCTATAAGCCGGAAATGGGCGGTCTCTTCTGTGAAAGAATATTCGGTCCTATTAAGGATTATGAATGCCATTGCGGTAAATATAAACGTATCCGTTATAAAGGTATCGTTTGCGACCGATGTGGTGTTGAGGTAACTGAGAAAAAGGTTAGAAGAGAAAGAATGGGTCACATCAACCTGGTGGTGCCTGTTGCTCACATCTGGTACTTCCGCTCATTGCCTAACAAAATTGGTTACTTACTAGGTTTGAGTAGTAAAAAATTAGACCTGGTGATCTATTATGAAAGATATATTGTAATTCAGACTGGTGAATACGAAGGTGTAAACCGTCTTGATCTTCTTTCTGAAGAAGAATATCTGGATATCTTAGATAAATTACCAAAAGAAAATCAATACCTGGATGATAGCGATCCTAAGAAATTCGTTGCCAAAATGGGGGCCGATGCTCTATGGGAACTATTAAGCAATATCGATCTGGATGGCTTAAGCTATAGTCTGAGAAACCAGGCGGCTACCGAAACTTCTCAACAACGTAAAGCAGAAGCTTTGAAACGTTTGAAAGTTATCGAAAGCTTCCGTTCAGCTAACAGAGACAATAACATCAACCGCCCTGAATGGATGGTGATGAAAATGTTACCTGTTATTCCACCAGAACTTCGTCCTTTGGTGCCTCTTGAAGGTGGTAGATTTGCTACATCTGACTTAAACGATTTATACAGAAGGGTTATTATCCGTAACAATCGTCTGAAACGTCTGATGGAAATTAAAGCACCAGAAGTAATCCTTCGTAACGAAAAAAGGATGCTTCAGGAGTCTGTAGATTCATTATTGGATAACACCAGAAGATCTTCTGCGGTTAAATCTGATGGTAACAGACCACTCAAATCTTTGAGTGATATGCTGAAAGGTAAACAAGGTCGTTTCCGTTTGAACTTATTAGGTAAACGTGTTGACTATTCTGGTCGTTCGGTTATCGTCGTAGGTCCGAAACTGAAATTAAGCGAATGTGGTCTGCCTAAAGCAATGGCTGCAGAGCTTTTCAAACCATTTATCATTCGTAAATTAATCGAAAGAGGTGTTGTTAAAACGGTAAAATCTGCAAAGAAAATCGTTGACAAAAAAGAGCCAATCATCTGGGAAATCTTGGAAAATATCTTAAAAGGTCATCCAGTACTCCTAAACCGTGCTCCAACACTCCACAGATTAGGTATTCAGGCCTTCCAGCCTAAATTGATCGAGGGGAAAGCTATTCAATTACACCCATTAACTTGTACAGGTTTTAACGCGGATTTTGACGGTGACCAGATGGCGGTGCACGTTCCACTTGGTAACGCTGCTATCCTTGAAGCCCAATTGTTAATGTTGGCGCCTCACAACATCCTTAACCCTGCAAACGGATCCCCAATCACTGTACCATCTCAGGACATGGTGCTTGGTCTTTACTATATCACTAAAGGTAGAAAAACTACTCCTCAAAAAGTGGTTAAAGGTGAAGGTATCACTTTCTACTCTCCAGAAGAAGTAATCATTGCTTACAATGAAGGTAAAGCTGATTTGCACGCTTGGATCAAATGCCGTTTGAAAGATAAAGACGAAAACGGTAACATCGTTGTTAAACTCATCGAAACAACCGTTGGACGTGTTATCTTTAATCAGGTTGTACCTGAAAAAATGGGATACATCAACCAATTGCTGACCAAAAAATCACTTCGTGATATCATCAGCAACTTTGTTAAAGAAGTTGGTGTGGCTCGTACATCTAAGTTCCTC
>JBJTNS010000064.1:0-7220 GCA_046074245.1 Chitinophagaceae bacterium
AAACAGTCTTCAACCGAATAGTCGAAGCGACCCATGGCCTGATGCATATAATCTCTGAAATTATCGAAACCGCAGTTTAAAGCTACCTGGTGACGCAGTTTGATCAGCTGATTAAACAATTCATCTAACTCATCTTTGCTCTGTAAACGTCGCTGATTAATGATTTCATAAGCCTCCTTTCTTTTGGCTCTGTCAGTGAGTTTTAAGCGGTTTGCAGCCTGCTGTAAAGTTAAGGTCTCGCCTTCTATCTCAACAGACATGGCACCACTGATGCTGCCGTATTTCTGGGCCAATGTCGACAATTCAGACAACAAGGCAATATTGTCTTCTCTGAATAACTCAATGGCATTCTTTATCGCCCTGAAATAGATCATAAAAGCACGTTCAGATTCTAAGTCGGATTTGTATGGCGACTCATTGATTTTCTTATTCAGTAAATCTTCATAAGGCGCAATATTGGGTTGAATATTGGTAACAAAATCAATGTAAGCAGCTTCTAATGCCTCATTACTGGTATCGCAAGTCATTTTGATATATCGCCAGGCCATATCCTCGCTCACCATGCTCTCCAGTTCACTGATATCTTTTAATAATTGTTTGTAGTCTGTTGCGCTTTCAACATTGCGCTGAACAAGTGTATCGAAATACCCTTTTAATGCATCCCAGGTGGTAATTTTAAAATCCTGCGGAAGATATAATCTTTTTGTGCTCATATCGATTGATTTGTGCTCACCCATAAGGGATTAAAACACGCATCAAACTTAAGTCAATTTGCACAAAATGACAATGACAAAGTGTTCACATGGTGTACTAAATTAAGGTGTTAGTCGAATTTGTAATTCAGGGTAACAATAAAATCATTGTTCTCATAATGAGTCCCGTAAATAACACAAGCTAATGGTCCTGGGTCTTCTGTCATCACAAAATACGAACTTCCTACATTGCGAGAGATGTTTAAACCAATCTGTTTATTCAACTGCAATTGCAAGCCAAAATGAACCTGCGTAGTATTGACTGGCATACGCATGTAATTACTCTTAGAAAAAGGGTTGACATATTCTTCTTGTTTGCTATCTATTTCCGGAGTAGATGTTCTGTCATAAATAGAGATATTCTCATACGAACCTCTGATAAAACGGTTGTAACGTATACCAAATTCAAAAGAAGGCTTTAATGGAACGTGCCTCAACTGATAGCTAACAAACAAAGGGATATTTAATTTTGTCAAACTGGATTTTGAATCTGACATATATCTTTCTATGTCCTTATCTGCAGGGTTATACATTTCTCTGTAACTGGAATAATGATACTTTGTCATACCATACTGCATGCCGCTGATCAGACTCACACGTTTATTGAGCCTGTAGTTAACTCTCGCACCAATTGCGGGACTGATATGCCTGGTATGACCGTAATTCATAAATGAATATTGTGACGAAGACATACCCAGTTCGGCGGTAAACGACCACTTATCTTTTGCCGAAGCAGTGCTCAGGCCAATAAGCATTACCATTACAATAGTTCTTAATTTCATCTTGTTAATTGTTTAATCCGGTAATAGGTATTCAGGGCATTCAAAATCAGAAATACTATAACCAGTAATATACCATAGACAAGCACAAGGGGGTCAATTGTTGCATCGACTTCGAAATTTTTTTCTGCCATTAATCCGTTAATGAGATATTTGATGTATGAGAGTAGTCCTGTTCCGGCTACAAATACTACTCCCATTATCAATAAATAAAACACCATGTATTGCCAGAATATTGTCTTAACCCTATACCCTAACTGCAGAAGTGTCCGTATCTCGTAGTTAGAATGACTGATCAGCAACTGAGCGTACTGCACAAAACCCAGTATGGCCAGTAGAATAATGACTGTACCAATCATCAAGACAATACTGAGAACCATTTTTAACAAGGCATTCAATTTTCCATTTTTCAGCATTTCAAGATTGGTTTCATACCCTCTGCTTTCAAGAAATTCAGTTAACTTCGCATCAGATGGGTCGCTACACATCAATACCAGTCGCGATACACCTTTATCCCTGTTATTGCCATACTCTTTGTTATTGGCCTCAATAAATGACTCAGGCACCAGTATAGAATTAATCCTATCGGTAAAGCCTGCAATAATACCAGGCATTTCTGCCGTTTTTCCATTTCCGGATACTATCACCTTTAAGCCAGCAAGTTTGGCAGTACCTCTGCTGATTTGTGGGAGTCCCTGACTAGGGGCAAAACCAAAATTGTACAAATTGAGATAATCTGTAGGCAAAATGATTGGCACTGGCTGACCGGGTTGCCAGCTCCAGTTATTGATTTTTACATCTAAAAAACCATCAGGCACAGCCTCAAAAAACATATCTGTCATCATGGTTTTATCTTGCAACTGAAAACCCGTCTGTGCTCTGAACTGATTGGCTTTAAAAGTTCCAACTTTCTCTACAACTTTTAAAGTTTTAAAATCTTCAATCTCTTCTTCTGAAAATACTGCAGCATTGCCAGATAAGGTATTTAGAATACTAACAGGTTTATTGACCACTAAAAACTGCGAGCTTATCAACTCTTTTTTACTATCTACAATCGACTGAATATCTCTGTAAAGCTGTAACGAACTCATCACCATCAGGAGTCCGAATAACGACCCGAACAACACTACTGTGAGCTGCACATAACTTTGTTTGGAAAGTATTAAACGCCTGATCATATCACCACTTCAGAATAAATATTTAAACTACTTCCATTGCCAAGGGAAGTTAAAATTAGTCCTGCGCCATTTCTTTTGCAAACTTCTTCTATTAATACCTCCATCTTCAGGGTATTCTCGGCATCCAGGTGACTAAATGGCTCATCGAGCAACAACCATTTAAAAGGTTGAACCAATGCTCTGATCAGAGCAACTCTTTGTTGCTGCCCCATTGATAATAACTTCACAGGTTTATCCAACAATTGCTCAATTCCAAGATGCTGAGCCATGCTCCGTATCTCTTCTTCTTTTACTGTTTTTGTCAGTTGTTGTTTGATGATAATATTATCATAGGCACTAAGTTCATCAAATAATCTCAAATCCTGAAAGACAATAGCAATCTGTTCCTGACGCAAAACCGACCAGTCATTCATATCAAAGCTTCTGGTGTCTTTATTGTTTAACAATACCGTCCCGGAAAAATCAGACCTGGTTCCAAACAGGTATGATATTAATGTAGATTTTCCTTTCCCTGAACTGGCTTTTACAAGGTAATACTTGCCTGCTTTAAACTCCTTGTCTTTACCCCAGATACTATCAGAAGTATAATTCCCTTCAAGGGGTTTTGGCACTACATTTCTTAAAGCAATATCCATAGATTACCAGGTTTCTACCGGCAATTCATCCATTTGTTTAACCAGTCTGAAAAGCGAATTACCATTACCTTTTTTAAGATTAATTCTTTGCTCAAACTCATGGCCTTTACCAGTATAGGTAATATCCTTAAACATGGACATATAATTTTCAAAATAGGTAAGGAATTGTCTGCCTGAATTACCTGCAATGTTATTGGTAAGTGTCGAATATTTTTTGACATCCAGATCAAGATACAAGTTGGATGGATTGTCTTTAACTAAAGCTTTCAGTTCTGCATTAGGCAATTCACCAATCTTTCCCTCTTTCTGCATTTTCAGAGATAGTTCGTCGCTGTTACTCATAAACATTAAATGATCTTTTAATACCACATACAAGGCTAAACTATCATAAAAAGGCAAATTGAGTTTCTGACGACCATCAGGCAATATTTCAAACTTATTATTAGTTAAAATCTGAGACATTACTTTCTTGTCATTGACAGATACTGCGAGTGTCATAACTGGTAATACTTTAGTCTCAATAACAGGCATCATCTCATAGGTCAGTGTAATATCATTCCAGTTATAATTCATACTGTTATAGGTGTGACTCTCAAAATCGAGCAATGCCAGAGATACTTCTTTTCCGAAAGCACCAATTAGTTGCTTACTGGTTAAACCAAATTCTCCAGCCATTTCTTCAATCTCTCTTCTTAAAACCTTCTCTTCACCGCTCATTTCACAGGCAAATTCAACTAACTTGTCAAAATCTATATTCACTGAAATTAAACCTAGTAATTTATCTGCACAAATAGCATTCATAGTCTTTTCAGTAAGTCCTGAATTACCTATGTAATTTCTCTTATCAAACTCTTTTGTATCCCCGAAAATTTTCATTTTCGTAAGAACAACATCTGTCTCAAAGTTTAAACTAAGTCCGAGCTTAACGCCTTTCATCATTTTTTTAACCTTTTCAACGCTTTCATCTTCCTCATCCTTGAGACCGGCTAAACGAAAAACTTTATCATAACTCACGTATAAAGCAATATCTTCATCATTCTTATCAAACTCCATAAAGTCCTCATCACTCATTATGCTCGATTTTTTCTTCATTTTCATGAACCCTTTTATGGTTTTTTCGATAGTTTCGTTAGGACTTTCATCATAGTACCAGTTATAATCTTTGTTCAGCCATAAAATCCCGGAAGTGTTCCAGGCCAGAATACTCCTTTTATTGATTTTTATATAATTGTAATCCTTCCCTTTTTTCATTGAGGTTTTAGCCTCAGGAAATTTGAGTATTGTTTTATTAAAATCTTCAATATCCTTCATGTCAAGAACTATGGCGTTATACATCACATTCTTGGTATTGTACATGTAATAGTATGCATCACTAAAAACATTTACTCCTGTAGAAGAAGGATTCTTTAATATCTGTGCTATCACTTTTGATGTAGGATCATTTGATTTACTTAGAGACTCTTTTTCTATCTTCTTGTAAATTTTGGTCTTTTTAATCTCACCATTCTCGCTGATTTTTTCTGCCAGACTTTTTACATCAAATCGCATCACAAAAGTGGCATTAGCAGGAACCAGAATTAAATGTTTGTTGCTTCCTCTGAAAAAACGGTAAGCTAAGAATGCACCTGTACCGACCACAATAGTTCCAAGTACAATCCATAAGACTTTTTTATTCATATTGATTATAGTATTTAAAGCAAATATAAGGTATTATTACACTTACGAAAATTATTTAACTGATTGTTTTTGACCTTCAGTCGAGACACTCCATCATCAGCAGAAAACCACTGTCAAAACAAACACTGACAATACCACTGCTGGCTACCTTATTGCTACTGCTTGTATTAAAAGGATACTCAAGGTCTTTACCATCGAGATTCCAAACAAGGTTTTCGGTTACAATATTACTCACCCTGTTTAGTGGAATTAATGAGATGTTTTCGTTTTCTGAATAGTACTTTTTAAAACCGCTACTAATGGGATAAATTCTTGAGTGGTCATCAATCATTACCTGATTGATCTTGTCACTGTATCGCGCCAGAATTCCAATATTATTAATATAATGATCACTGCGCTTACCTGTAGCCCAGATGATATTAACCGCCTTAAAATTTCTCTGAATCAGATATTCTATTCCTTTTTCCAAATCGGTTTTTTCCTGGTCCGGAACAAACTCAATAAGGGTATCAGGCGGTATTTTACTCCTCACTTCATCCAGCGACTGGTGATCAAAATCTCCCAGCACCACATCAAACTTAATTCCGAGTTGTAATACACGCTCTAAAGCTCCATCTAATACTACAATAAACGGACTCCACTCTAAAAGTTGTCCTATAAGTTCGGTTCTGCAAGATTCGCCATTGGCTATAATCAATGCTGGCTCCTGAGCTTCTCTGACAACGTGGTGTGATGACATAGTTAATGGAGGATATCAAATCGAATCAAACCCTCACCTTCTGGTGAAGTATAAATCAGTACATAATTTCCTGAACTCAGATTCGCTGTGTTAACGGCATTAACTCCGGTGCTTAAGTTGCCTGTCATTACAAGTTTTCCCTGAGCATCCAGAATTTGATAAGCAGCGCTTCCATTAATTGACAACTCAACATTTAATACATCTGAAGCAGGAATCGGATAAGCAGTTTTAAGAATATCTATAGAAGTTTTATCGACAGAACTGATACCGGCATTGTTGATCAAACCTTTAAATATACCCCTTCCATGAGTGAAGAAATAAATGTCTTTTTTGTTTTTAGCAATTGCAATACAACTAACAACTGTTGAAGGTACGCGGGTATCCTTTGTCCATGTTAAACCCCCGTCTTCTGTTACGTATAAACCATAATCCGTGCCAGCAAAAATTACTTCTTCCGGATTAAAAGGATCGCATTCTACCCAGTTCACAGGCAAACCTTTAGGCAAGCTTCTGCTGATATTTGTAAATACCGGAGTGCTAAAAATATTGCTCACTTTCCAGATTCTTCCTGAGTCGGCAATATTGTTAAATGCGATGTAAATTTTATCTCTAAAACCTGGAACTACTTTGATACTTCCTACGAATGAAGCTCTAATGTAAGATGGCATCAAAGAACGCAGATCTTTGTATTTTGGCGTGGTGTTCAATACAGAATCCACCGCGGCCAGACTGTTACTTCCACCAGTATATGCTGCTGGATTTGCATCTTCAGATAAGGCAGCACTGAACAATCTGCCAGTACTTGTAGTTCCAATTTTCTTAAATGAATTACCTTCATTGGAACTAAAATAAATATTAGCACCTGCTGGATATAAGATATACTCTCCTATAGTTTCACTAACTGTAAACGGATGAATAAACCATTTGGCATCCGTCTGTACTGGTAAATTGTTGGCTATATTACTGCCATTTCTATACATAGCACCATTCTGAGTGGCATAATACCTTGTTGTACTTTTTGTCGCATGATAAAAGGAATATCCGCCATCTCCACCAAAAATATTGGTGAAAGTAGGATTGAAATTACGACTCTCTTTTGTACCATTATCCTGTGTACCACCAAAAACATAGTTATTATGCGGTGATACATCACCATGATAAAACTGTGTAATGTTTAAGCCATTATTTAAATTATTGAATTGAGAAAAGTCATTCCATTTATAAGAACTCAAACCTCCATCATGTCCAACATATAAAAAGCCATTACCTGTTATTGCCATATGATGATCGGAATGCTGATAATTGGCTCCTGTCCATGAAGCGCCACCATTCGTAGAATAACCTGCATCTACTGAAGCTATATAAATCCCATTGGTATCATTGGGATTAATTTCCATAGTTAAAGTGTACCAGGTAAATCCGAAATTGACGGTACCAGTAGGGTTGGTCTTGGCCACAAA
>JBJTNS010000065.1:0-3494 GCA_046074245.1 Chitinophagaceae bacterium
TTACATGTATATTGCGGCAATATCAACTATATATGATTTTATCCTATATATTCAATTAAGTATTTATTTTCAATGGTTTCAAGACTTTACGAAAACTTTCTTTGATATTTATTTGAGAAATTCAGAAAAAATTGTATTATCTTTGTAATAGAAAATTCCTAAACAACAACAAACATGAGCAATCTAAAGAAAAGAGTACTATTTGTGTCATCAGAAATGACACCATTCTTAAATGAGTCACCAGTAGCTACCGTTTCGAGGTTTCTGCCTCAGGCGATTCAGGAAAAAGACCATGAAATTCGTGTTTTAGTTCCGCGTTTTGGTGTCATCAACGAAAGAAGAAACAGATTACATGAGGTAGTGCGACTTTCAGGTATCAATATTTCTATTGATGACAAAGACAATCCGCTTATGATTAAGGTAGCTTCCATCTCAGAAGCAAGAATGCAGGTGTATTTCCTTGATAACGAAGATTATTTCCACCGCAAGTTTATTTACACAGACGAAAAGAACAAATTCTTTGATGATAATGACGAACGCGTTATCTTCTTCTGTAAAGGTGTTCTTGAAACTGTTAAAAAATTAGGCTGGGCTCCTGATATCATTCATTGCCAGGGCTGGATGACAAGTTTAATTCCAGTATATATGAAAACCCTCTATAAAGATGAGCCAGTTTTCAAAAATGCTAAAGTTGTATACTCAGTTTTTGAAAATGAATTCAAAGAAAACTTAGGGAAAGATTTTGCCCGCAAAGCTTCACTTAACGAAATTGAAGACAAACATCTGGAAACCTATTCAAACGGAGATAACAAAAGCTTGCACATGGGTGGTATTAAAAACGCCGATGCTGTAGTAGATTGCACATCAAATTTAGATCCTGAATTCGCAAAAATGATTAAAGCTAAACCACACATGACTCATGATAGCGAGAATTTGGGCGAAAAATATGTGGCTTTCTACGATCAGGTGATGACTTCTGCAAAATAATCAGTTATTTTGCGTTCGTGAACCTTCGAATTGTATTTATTCTTTTATTAAGCTTTGTTTTTGTTTCCTCTTGCAGGAAGCAGGATGATAATGTTTTCCTGGAAAACGAGACCACTACTGGCTTTGACGGCTATAGTTCTACTGATACTCTTATGGTCCAAACCTCAACTGTTAGAGAAGATTCTCTCAAAACAGATAGTTTGAGTCATAATTTAATTGGAGTAATTAATGACCCGGTTTTCGGAAAATATCAAGCTTCTACATACTTTCAGTTGAAATTACCACAGGTTGGAAATGTAATAAGCACCAATACCTTAGACTCTGCAGTTCTTTTTCTGCAATTCACATCCAGTACAGCTTATTATGGCGATCTGAACTCTGAAATTAGTTTCAATGTTTATGAACTGACCGAGAGCATGGGCTCCAGCGTCACTCATAGCAATCAGTCCTATGCTTACGATAATACCCCAATAGGAACATTTACCGGAAAGTACCATGTAAGTGATAGTTTAGCATATACCAGTTTGGGAACTACTTATAAAGGTGCCCCTGGCATCTCAATTAAATTAAGTTCTGCATTTGCGCAAAAAATGTTCAATGCTACATCGAACGATTTATCCAGTCAGGCTAATTTTCTGAACTTTCTGAAAGGTCTGGTGCTGGTACCAGCGAATACCCCACCATCTGGTAGTGGTGCTATCGCTGCAATAAACCTGAAAGGTGCATTTACAAGACTCAGAGTATACTATAATGGGAATATGCAGAGTGATTTTAAAGTTTTCGACGACTGCGAAAGATTCTCATCCTACTCAATAAACAACCAGGGTAGTGAAATCACTGGCCAGAAATCATTTAACGGCACTGCAAATTTTGACACAACTTATGTCATGGCAATGTCCGGTGCAAAAACCTACATCAAATTACCAGAATTATTTAATATAGTTCCCAATAATGGAAAACTTATTTCTGTTGGAAAAGCTGAAATTGTTTTCAGACCTTTAGCTGGAACTTATAATGCACCTTTTACTTTACCTAAAAGGATGTTATTATTTGTAAAAGATAAAGAAACTGGATTGAATGCCGGTATGATTGATATGTTGGAGCCATTCTATGGCGGCACTTATAATGCATCAAAAAACGAATACAGATTTAATATAACACGTTATATTCAGAGTTTGTATACAGACTACCAGCTAAAAGGCACAAACAACAACTTAGGCCTGTTTTTAGCAATTCCTTCTGATTCTCCTGTTTCGCCAAGCAGAATTATGATTGATGCAAGTAAAGGAAATGCTGGAAGTGGCATAGAATTCAAACTGATTTATACTGAACTTTAATACAAAAACTTTGTTACGTATATAATGGAAAACAAAAGGAAACCCTATCAACTGGTATCCAGAGAGTGGAAAAAGGAAAACACTGTTATTAACCTCAAAAACACCAGTATCGGAAATGGTAACATTACCGTCATTGCTGGTCCCTGTGCAGTTGAAAACGAGGATCAGATTTTTACTATCTGCGAATTTCTAGATAAACAAAATGTCAAAATATTAAGAGGAGGTGCCTATAAACCTAGAACATCTCCATACTCATTCCAGGGTCTAAAAAAAGACGGATTAATTCTAATGCGTCAGGCAGCGGATAAGTTTAACATGAATGTCATTACCGAAGTAATGGACACCAATCTTGTTGATGAGGTTGCACAATATGCCGATATTTTGCAGGTAGGCACACGCAATATGCAAAATTATCAATTATTGAGAGCCCTTAGTAAAATTGACAAACCGGTTATGCTAAAACGTGGCATGAGCAGTACAATGGAAGAATGGTTACTTGCTGCAGAATACATTTTGTCTGGAGGTAATTATAAAGTGATTTTGTGCGAAAGAGGCATTAGAACATTTGAAACCGCAACAAGAAATACACTCGATTTAAGCATAGTACCTCTATTAAAATCTGTTTCTCACCTTCCTGTGATTGTTGACCCTAGTCAGGGTACTGGTGTACGCGAACTTGTAGAGCCAATGAGTCTAGCTTCTATCGCTGCAGGCGCAGACGGCATCATGGTTGAAGTACATAACCAACCTGAAGAAGCACTTTCTGATGGCGCACAATCGCTCTATTTTGATCAGTTCTCAGGATTAATTAATAAACTGAAAACCAGTGCAGACGCGTTCGGTAGAACACTAGATGTTGATTCCAAAAAGATTTTATCATAATTTTTTTGATAATTACAAAAATCGCTTATCTTTGCACTCCCAAAAACCACACGGTGTGGTAGTTCAGCTGGTTAGAATACTGCCCTGTCACGGCAGGGGTCGCGGGTTCGAATCCCGTCCACACCGCAAGACAAACAAAAACCCATTAGCTTTGCTAATGGGTTTTTTATTTTACGGCCAAAAACCAATTCAAACGCCTGCCTCCTGCGTTTGAAAATTGGTTGTGGCCGTAAAATACCCCATTTTACCAAAGGTAAAATGGGGAGGTTTGTCTTTAGCCTCCCCCTT
>JBJTNS010000066.1:0-2805 GCA_046074245.1 Chitinophagaceae bacterium
GAGCCATCGCTGCGAAAATGGGATTGGCTACTGCTGAAAAGAAAGACTCACAGGGATTATGCTTTATTGGTAAAGTGAGGTTACCTGAGTTTTTACAGCAACAATTATTGCCCAAAAAGGGTCATATTATAGAGATCAGTGCCAGTTCTGAAAAGTATGCTGATATCATTACAGATCAGAATGATTTAAAAGGTTTATGTGCTAAAATCAGTTACGAAGAAAGGGATGGTAAAAAAGTTGGTGAGCATAACGGTGCTCATTACTACACGATTGGTCAGCGCAAAGGATTAAACGTCGGAGGCATGGCAGAAGGCGTATATGTGATTGCAACAGATACCATCACCAATACCATTTACATTGGCATGGGAGATACGCATCCCGGATTACTAAGAAATGGCTTATTTATTCCAGCGGAAGATGTGCACTGGATCAGGCCAGATTTAAAGCTGGAAATGGACAATCAGATTGACTACATGGTAAGAATCCGTTATCGTCAGGCATTGGTTAAAGCCACCCTGTATGCTCGTAAGGAGGGGCTATACCTGGTTTTTGCGCAACCTGTTAAGGCAGTTGCAGCAGGACAGTTTGCTGCCTGGTATGAGGGAGATGAGTTGATCGGCAGTGGTGTTATTGGATAAAAAAAGAGCGATTGATAATCAACCGCTCTTTTTCAATTATTTATTGAAGCTTATTCTTCACAAGCCTTCTTCACAAAGTTTTCCCAGTCTTCATCAGGCACATATTGAAGTTTTGGTGTTTTCCAGTTGCCGGTAAAGATATTGGTCTTTAACTGACTTCCTTTACCAATCCATGCATATCGTTTACCACCTTTAACAACATATGCCATGAAAACATCATTAGCATGTTGTTTCTTTTCTTTCTTGGTAATATTTGGTTCGTTGATAGAGTTTTTGCCTTTGTTTTTAACGAACTTAGCTGATCTGGCAGTATTGCTTTCTTTGGCACCGTATACCAGTAACACATTGTTAAATTTCTTAGACTTTACAGTGACATTTTTAGCTGGAGTAGCATCTGCATCGCTATCGGCGATATCGTTGCCTTTGCTGGCTTTTTTGTCAGTTGGGGTTACTTCTAATAAAGCGTAGAAGCCAGTAAACGGCGCTTCGAACACCCAGTAATCGCAGTTAGCAAGACCCTGACAGGCATCGTTTAAAACAATTTTTGTGGTCCAGTCTTCGAAGTTATCTTTTTTGGTTTCGGCAGGTAGGATAGCATATTGTTTACCTTTATGTTCAGGGAACTTGTTTTTCGGCACCATGATAATTACTTTGGTCTTCTTAACCATGATCAGATCGGCTGTATCATTTTTAGCAGAAGTAACATTGAAATCGATGAATTTCACCAGTTCTCTTTCGTATTTAGGAATAGCTGGGATATTGTCAACGCCTGGCAATAAGAAAGCAGTGCAGAAATTCAGGAATGTTTCAGGATACAAATCGTCTTCTACTTTGAAGTAAGTTTTAGTTGCATCCAGTTTTTTGAAACATCCATCGTTTAAAATAACGATAGATTTATCTTTACCGAAGTTAGCATAGGGATCTGTATTATCCGGAGTTTCAAGGCCGCCAAACGGATCTGAATTACAATAATTACATGGGAATCTTTGATCGCAGTTGTGCCAGATATTGAGGTTAATATTGCTAACAGTTGTTGTATAGCAAGGTTTGTCGCCAGCAGTGAAAGAGTTTCTGCTATCAGAAATTTTCTTATCGGTTAATTTCCAGGTTACAGGTTTATTTTTCTCTTCAACACCAGTGTACAAATTGTAATTGCTTGCATGATTGGCCAATGGCAGTTCAACTTCTACCGGAAGAATACCTTTAATAGGTTTGCCTTTGAAAGTAGCGGTTACTTTAAACATACCACCACTTAAGAGTTTATTACCTTCGTTATCCAAATTGCTGAGGTTATATTTCTTCATATCATCAGCATTGTCAACGTAGATGATGCTGAACACCAGCTCGTCGTTGTTATAGTTTTCGAAAGTATTGGCTTTAATTTTAACAGAAGCGCAACCAGATTTGATGATAGTATCTCTATCCGGACGGGCCATATAAAGCACGACATCCACACGGCGCATTTCGCTTAGGTCAGTTTCTTTACCTGTTACGGCTTCTCCAAAGAAGGCAGAAGCAAATTTTACTTTAAACTTCATCAGGCCTTTTCCGGTGATATAGTTAGATACTGTGTCTGTGCGTCGGTTTGATAGTTCCATATTAGCTTCGGCACCACCAGTAGTATCTGCGTAACCATTAACCTGAATACGTCTCACGTTTGGATTGGTTTGAAGTTAAGCTACCAGAGAATCTAAAGTTTTATAGCCTTCAGGTTTGATTTTGTCCTTACCAACATCAAAATACAGACTGTATTTTGCAGTAATAGGGGCAGCAGGCTGCGGGGCTGCTTTAGCATCAGTTTTTTTGTTTGCTGTCTGAGAGAATGTCACTTGCGTGCTTAAGCAAATAAGCAAACTTAACAGACCTAGTTGTAGTCGGAAATTTTTCATGCGTCGCAAAAATATTGATAATTGAACGAAAATGCACCATAAATATTGAGTTCAGAACTTCAACTATGCATATTTTTCTTCATGAATAGTATTTATTACCCACGTCATTAAAAAATCGTTAAAATCAGATTAAATGCACTTTAATTTTCTAAGGAATTCAGTTTCAAACTACTTTCAAAAATTTATATTTTTTGTTGTGCGTTAAATCATCCTCAAAAGATGAGATATAAATTATTTTATTATCAATTTGAGAACGTTTTTAGTCAATAGAATCAGAA
>JBJTNS010000067.1:0-4952 GCA_046074245.1 Chitinophagaceae bacterium
TTACATCGATAATTCCTGTCTGGATTAAACCTTAATTTAAGAGGCAAAATCATCGTTTCGCCCGGACAATAAATGGTATCACTTAAAGCCTCAATCCTAATTGCAGATTGGGTGGTATTACTAACAGTCTGTGTCCGATAGAATGAATCGTTATCTGCCTTTGAAAAGCATGAATTTACAACCTTAATTTCTTTTGCAAATGGCGTCTTCAAAGCAACTGAGTATTTCACAAATATTTCAGTTCCGGCAACAATTGTTCCTGTATAATCAGCTATTAAAACATTGTCAAGTAAGTTGACTTTCAATCCGGGTGATAAGGACTGCAGGCGAAAACTTTTTAAATCAAAAACATCATCATCCAGTGTGTCTTTTAAAATAATAAAATTATGATTAGCACTATTGTCGCTGTAAGACAACTGATAACATAGAGTATTATCTAAATCGTGAACTCTCAATGGATTTTTAGATACTTTCAACTGTGGCACATATACAGAATCAATAATATTTTCGCAAAATCTGAAACGGTTGTTTGACAAAACACTGTCCTCATATAGCCAGCTGGTATAACAAATTGATTCACCATTTCTAAAAGTATCTTTATTCATTCTCACTTCAAACTGAATACTCTTAGTGCTTTGAGGACGGATACTATCGATTACCCACAGAAAAGTATCGGCAACTTTGTATACAGTGCTACTACTTTTGAACTCAGGTAAGCGTCTGCTGGCGTTTAATTTTATCGTGACATATTTCTGAGTAGCATATCCATTATTAGTAATTTTAATTTCCTGGGCCAGGAACTGATTCTGGGTTACATGTGGCTTCGAAACTACCTCCACCGACAAGTCTTTCCAGGCATTGCGCTTTCTTACCGGGAAGTCGACACCAGTAATGACAGTATCTGATGGCATCTGTAACTGATAATTACCATTGCAGATCACCTGATAACCCGAGGTTTCAGAAAGTTTCAGATTTACAATAGCTGGCGAAGTCTGTATAAAATAATATCCTTTACTATCGGAAATTCCCATACGGTTGAATTGATTCACTACAATATTTTGTTGCGCCAATGGCACATCATTTCCATCAAATACACAATTATTGTTTTTATCTTCAAATACACGACCTTTTATGCCTGCTCGTCTGATATAACCAAGTTCTACCACATACGAACTGTCAAACTTAGCAAATAGTTTAAATGGTGCGCCCGCTGCCACAATTTCAAGTTGCTCTTGTATGCCAATACTAAATTGTCCGTAAAAAGGCTGAATGATTAAATTTCCTGTTGAATCCGTATAGTAAGGGGTATAAATGGCTTGTCTCTGTGCAAAAATCAAAGCCGAAGAATATGACTCGTTGCCATCCTTCCTGCCATTTTTATTTTTATCCTCATAGGTTTTAATTCGGATGGTACACAATGAATCTGGCGCCACTACTTTAAACTGGACACTGGTAGACAGACCATGCTTCTTCAGCATCAGGCAGTTCTTCTGATCGGCATAAAAAAATATATCGTCTGTTTTTCTGCTGAGATAATCGGCATCCGTTGGCGTCCAGCAATAGTGTAATGTTTTCTCGCGGGCATTAGAATCCAGCAAACTCAAAGTTCCATAAACCGGCGATTTAATCATTGTAATTAAAACCGTATCACTGAGAGTTTGCAGCACATCTTTATCGTCTTTCACTGGAATATCAACACAAAACTGCTCGCGTGCCTTAATGGTATAATCTCTGTTTTTTTGAATATAAGGCACACGCTCACCGGGAGATGGTCCAACAATAAAATTATAATCCCGTTTCATGTACCCCACCAGAACTGCAGTATTGCCTGAACGTCGGTAAATACTTACCCGACAAACCATGGTTCCTACTTCTACACAAAGCACAGGCGTTGTCATTAAATTACCATTGCTGCTATTAAAATAGAAACCCCGAACAGGGTTAAGGGTTGTGTTAGGCTGGCAGGTGAAGGTATTGGGATTTCCACAATAATAGGTCAGTGGTTTATATGGATCGTAATTAGCTTCGGTGGTTTTAGATTCTTTAGCTCTCACCATTTCGTATACCAGCGAGTCGTTGCTCTGATAAGGCTCAGTGCGATACGAGGAGTTGTGAGTTTGCATACAGCTGATATAGGTTTCTGCAGGAATTAAAAAATCATTGAACCCTATTCTGGCATTGTTCTGATTGGCGTAATACAAATTCAGCATGGCATCAACAAACATATTACCGGGTGCATAAGTAGTTATAGCACTGTTGCGGCAGCATTGCTCGAAAGCAAAGTACACCAGAGGGCGCGCCTGTGTACCAAACAAAGTATACGCCCCAGAAGAAAAATCTACTGTATCCAAAAATGTATGCTTCTCATCACCCTGATTAGATGGCGTGTTGGTGACACAGCCCCCAGTGCAGGCTGCCCCCTTTATCTCCTCTATTTTAACACGGGTTAAACTGAGAACGATTTCAAAAGAGTCGTTGTAAACAACGGTTCGTGGTGGCGAATTCAAGCCAATACCACGACAGTCTCTGTAAACCGCAACCGTTACTTCATAGCGTTTTGCGCTGAGATGCCTGTAGCGGATATCGCCACCAATAAAGGAACCGGCATACAGATGCTCACATACGAAAGCAAAAGCAAGCAGCAGCGACAGTTGTAGAGATTTCATTGAGTATAAGACACAAATATATACATTCTGTTGCATAGGTTTCTCTATAAATAATTTCAATAATGTCGAAATGAAAAGATTGAATAAAATTATGACATAAAAATTATCTAATTTTGCGGTGATTTGGCACGTATTAAAATCAATATTAAAGATGGTACCATCAAGCGTTCAGACAAAGTACTGGGCATCGATCTGGGCACCACCAACAGTCTGGTAGCATTTGTAGATAGCAACACAGGCAATGCCGTTTGCCTGGGAGAAGAAGGTGATAAAATTGTTCCTTCTGTTATCTATATTTCACCTGAAAACGAACTTATTGTTGGCAGAGAAGCCAAATCCCATTTGATAGAAGAGGCAGACAATACCGTTTACTCGGTAAAACGTTTACTGGGAAGATCTTATACCGATATCGCCGGACATTCAGGTAGTTTTGGCTACCATATTATGCCAGATGATAGCAAAGCCATGGTAAATATCAATATCCGTGGAAAAATTTACAACCCGATAGAACTTTCTGCTCAGATTCTGAAAGCACTGAAATCGAAAGCTGAAGCAGCACTCGGCGAGCCGGTCAGCAAAGCTGTCATTACTGTTCCCGCTTATTTCAACGACTCTCAGCGTCAGGCCACCAGAGATGCAGGCAAACTGGCCGGTTTAGATGTATTGCGTATTGTTAACGAACCAACAGCCGCCAGTCTGGCCTATGGTATCGGTCTTGACAAATCACAAACCACCACCATCGCTGTATACGATCTGGGGGGAGGCACCTTCGATATTACCATATTGTCAATTCAGAATGGCGTCTTCGAAGTATTGTCTACCAATGGCGATACCTACACAGGTGGCGACGATTTTGACAGAGCCATCATCGATTACTGGTGTCAGCAAAACGGACTTAATATTACTACACTTGAAGCCAGCAAAACCCTGTATCAGGAGATCCGATTAAAAGCTGAAGAAGCTAAAAAATCGCTCAGCACGAATCCACAATACCAGGGCGAAATAAGAATAGATGACAAAGTTTATACTTTGAGCATTGATAAAAATAGTTTTGAAAAACAAATTCAAGCTATTGTAGAAAAAACACTAAAGTGTTGCCGAATGGCCCTGAAAGACGCCGGACTGACACACGAGGACATTCAGGATGTTGTGATGGTTGGTGGTTCTACCCGCACTCCATACGTAATTGAAAGTGTTAAACGTTTATTCAGAAAAGACAGCGTAAACAACAGCCTGAATCCTGACGAAGTTGTAGCACTCGGAGCGGCTATTGAAGCTGATATATTAGCAGGCAACAGAAAAGATATTTTATTGCTGGATGTTACACCTCTGAGTTTGGGTATCGAAACACTCGGTGGCATGATGGACACCATTATCCCGAGAAACAGCAAGGTTCCAACTAATGCCGGCAGACAATATACCACCTCCAAAGATGGTCAACTTAGTTTACGAATTTCGGTGTATCAGGGCGAACGAGAAATGGTTGCCGACAACAGAAAACTCGGAGAGTTTATTCTGGATGGCATACCAGCAATGCCGGCGGGACTGCCTAAAATTGATATCCGGTTTATGCTGAATGCTGATGGTATACTAAGTATCGAGGCAGTAGAACTTCGTTCAGGTATCAGACAAACCATAGAAATACAGCCACAATATGGCTTAACAGATAAAGAAGTTGAAAACATGCTCCTGGCAGCTATGAGCAATGCAGAAGATGATATGCACAAAAGACAACTGGCAGAAACCATCACAGAGGCAGAACAGGTACTTTATCAATGTCGTAAACTGTTATTTTCTAACAACGACTTACTGAGCGAAGATGAAAAGAGCAGCACATTAAAGTCGATTGAAGAACTGGAAGAATTGTGTAAGGGCAGCAACCGTGAAGCAATAAATCAGGCGATGGAACGTTTAAACACTGTTACACGCCCCTTTGCAGAACGTTTAATGGATCAGGCCATAGGAAAAGCTTTAACAGGAAAAAAATTAGATGCGTTATAATATTAAACCCATATTACTATCCCTATTCATGTTGCAAATCATGACGGGATTTGCGCAACCAGAAGTGGAGGCTCCGCTGCAACAGCAAAACATTGACACCGAAGAACAAACCAAAACCAAACTTGGTGTTAAGTTTACCCTCGGCAACCACCTCTTTGTAGGCAATGCCTTCGACAATGAAAAATTGCTCTTTGGCTTTGGTGCCGGCGTATACAACATCATCGGTCTGAATAAGGCCAAAACTGTCAACTTGCATTATGAAGTCAATTTTACATTCAGAGGCAG
>JBJTNS010000068.1:0-25045 GCA_046074245.1 Chitinophagaceae bacterium
GGATCCAAAGCGCACGTCACCATATGCATTTTATCAGTTCTGGATTCGTTCTAGTGACGAAGATGTGAAGAATTTCATCAGAATTTTTTCGTTGAGAACTAAAGAGGAGATTGAAGCTATTCCTGCGCACATGTTGCAGAAAGAGCTGGCAAAAGAAATTACCATCAGAGTGCATGGTGAAGAGGCCTACGAAAAAGCGGTTAGAGCAACCGAAATATTGTTTGGTAAGGGCTCTGCTGAAGAACTTGCAACCATCGATGAAGCAACATTGTTAAGTGCCATGGATGGTGTGCCTCAGGCTCAGATTGCACTTTCTGAACTTGAATCCGGAATCAACATAATCGATTTCTTAAGTGAGAAAATTCAGTTGTTGCCAAGTAAGACCGAAGCTAAGAAGATGCTTCAGGGAAATGGTATCAGCATCAACAGAGATAAAGTTTCCAATCCTGATACAATTATCGGGAGTGAATCTTTAATAAACGGAAAGCACATCCTTGCACAAAGAGGAAAGAAAGAATATTGCTTAGTAACAGTTAAATAAAGAAACAGTCATGAAACCTATAAAAATTATTTCAAAACCAGGCGCAAAAGATCAGTCAGTACTGATAGTAAATGCCGATAAATTTAAATCTCTCAAATCATTAGATAAAGCACATAACGAAGCAGTTGCTCAGGCAATAAAGGACAAAAAGCAGGAAATTGTTTTTAATGTTGCTGGCAGGCTCACTGTAGTGGTGTTGTTTTCAGATTTAAAGGGCTGGGAATTATCAGAAAGTCTGAGAAAAAGTGGTGCCAAGGCCGCTGCATTGATGAATGAGCAGGGAAAAGAATCTGTTTGTATTGAATCAGACGGAAAACATGAGGCACTTGCTTTTGCGGAAGGTATGGCTCTGGCATCTTATCAGTTCTTAAAATATAAATCTAATCCTAAAGCTGCATCTTTAAAACATATTCAACTATGTGTGTCAAAGTTATCAGAAGCAGAAGTACAGCATTTGAATGTAGTTGTTGAATCTACATTAATTGCACGCGACCTGGTTAATGAGCCACATAGTTTTCTGAATTCACTCCAGATTTCAGAAGAATTTAAGAAGATTGGTAAATCAGCAGGTTTTAAAGTTGAAGTATGGAATGAAGCCAAAATTACTGCTCAGAAAATGGGTGGGATTTTAGCTGTTAATAAAGCAAGTAAAACACCTCCAACTTTCAATATTATGGAGTATAAACCAAAGAATGCAGTTAACAAGCATCCTTATGTTTTAGTTGGTAAAGGTGTTGTTTACGATACAGGTGGATTGAGTTTAAAACCAACGCCCATGAGCATGGATCACATGAAATGTGATATGGCCGGTGCCGCTGTGGTAGCAGGTGTTTTAAATGCAGTAGCTAAACTTGAATTACCACTTTATGTGGTAGGACTGGTTCCGGCAACTGATAACTGGATTGGTGAAAACAGCTATGCTCCTGGTGATGTAATTACCATGTACAATGGCACTACTGTAGAAATACTAAATACAGATGCAGAAGGCAGACTGGTTCTGGCCGATGCCTTGCATTTTGCGAAGAAACTGAAACCAGCTTTAGTGTGTGATTTTGCCACATTAACCGGAGCGGCGGTCAGAGCCATTGGTCCGTATGCTACAGCCGTAATGGGTAAGGCTGATGATGCTATAAAGCAGGATGTATTTGAAAGCAGTTATGCTGTTTTCGAGCGTTTAGTTGAATTTCCGCTTTGGCAAGAATATGCTGATGAGTTAAAATCGAGCATAGCTGATATGACCAATCTGGGAAAAGGTGAGGGTGGTCAGATTAGTGCCGCTAAATTCCTGGAGCATTTTACAGATTATCCATGGATGCACTTTGATATTGCTGGTCCGGCATTTAACCATGCTGCAGATGCCTATAAACCAAAAGGTGGAACAGGTGTAGGGGTGCGACTAATGATTGATTTTTTAGTGAAACAAAGTAAAAAGAAATAAGCCATTATGAATAAGCCAATTATTGGTATAACACAGGGAGATCCAAATGGAGTTGGGTTTGAGGTAATCATTAAAACTCTTCAGCATTCGATGATTTATGATTATTGCATTCCGGTGTTATATGCTAATCCTAAAACTTTTGCTTACCATAAAAAACTACTAGGGTTGGATCAGCCAGCCTATGTTCAGGTGAGAGATATCAATGAAATAAAAGGACATCAGCTTAATCTTATTGTTAGCAGTAACGAGGCCTTTGAAGTGCAGATCGGACAAGCTTCTGAGGCAGCAGGTAAAGAGGCCTTAGCATCTATCGATCGCATGCTTCAGGACGCAAAAGCAGGTAAACTACACGGAATACTTACAGCTCCGGTAGATAAATCCAGTATTAAACATGCAGAAGGTTTTACAGGCCATACCGGTTATATCACCAAAGCTCTGGGAGCAGATAATTCATTAATGGTTTTGTATAATGATGATATCAGAGTAGGGCTATTAACAGAGCACCTTGCTCTGGCTAAAGTGCCACAATCCATAACCAAAGATGCCATCATTGCTAAACTTAAAATTGCCAGTGATAGTCTAAAAAAAGACTTTGGTATTAATAAGCCAAAGATAGCGGTACTTGGATTAAATCCGCATAACGGTGACAATGGCAAAATGGGTGCAGAAGAAAAGGATATTATTGAGCCGGCGGTTAAAGAAGCCAATGAGCAGGGTGTCTTCTGTTTTGGTCCGTATAGTGCCGATGGTTTCTTCGGTATGCGCAACTATCATAATTTTGATATGGTTCTGGCGATGTATCATGATCAGGGCCTTATTCCATTTAAGTCGATGGCATTTGACGACGGTGTGAATTATACTGCTGGTTTGCCGGTGGTGAGAACTAGTCCCGACCACGGAACTGCCTACGATATTGCTGGTAAAAACTGCGCATCTACTCTGAGTTTTACCAATGCACTTTTTGAAGCAATAGCCTTGTATCATCAGAGAGTTGAGACAAATCATCTCAAAGAGAATCCACTTGGTTACAGCGAGTTCAGAAGAGAGCGATTCCGTCTGGAACAAGCTTAATTCTATACTTAAAATAAATTTTATTCATCGTGTCAGCTTTTCAACTTAACGCACCATTTGTACCTACGGGAGATCAGCCAGAAGCGATAAAGCAACTGGTGGCAGGACTGGAACAGGAAGTTCGTGCACAGACACTGCTTGGTGTTACTGGTAGTGGTAAAACATTCACCATTGCCAATGTGATTGAAAAAGTGCAAAGACCAGTCCTTGTATTAAGTCATAATAAAACCCTGGTTGCTCAGTTGTACGGTGAGTTTAAACAGTTTTTTCCTGATAATGCGGTTGAATATTTTGTTAGTTATTATGACTATTATCAACCTGAAGCTTTTATTCCAACAACAGGGACCTACATCGAGAAAGATCTTGCCATCAATGAAGAGATTGAGAAGATGCGACTTAAGACGATTTCAACCTTATTGAGTGGCAGAAGGGATGTTATCATTGTGGCATCTGTAAGTTGCATTTATGGAGCGGGTAATCCTAAGGATTATGAAGACAGTATTATCCGATTAAGTAAAGGTGATACCATGTCCAGAAATGCATTACTGCATCGTTTGGTTGATAGTTTGTACAGCAGAACGACAGATGATTTTAAGCGAGGTAATTTCAGAGTTAAAGGCGATGTTGTAGATGTCTATTTAGCGTATAATGATTTTGCTTACAGGATATCATTTTTTGGTAATGAAATAGAGGAAATACAGGCGTTTGAACCTTCTACAGGAGAGATATTAAATGAGCTGACGGATATTGCCATTTACCCTGCCAATATTTATGTATCGCCAAAAGAGCGATTGAATCAGGCCATCAGAGATATTCAGGATGATCTGGTTTTACAGATAGAGTTTTTCAAAGAACAAGGTAAACATTTAGAAGCGAAGCGACTTGAAGAACGCGTTAATTTTGATTTAGAGATGATGCGCGAACTCGGGTATTGCAGTGGGATTGAAAATTACAGCAGGTATATGGACAGACGAAATGCCGGAGAGCGTCCGTTCTGTTTACTTGATTATTTTCCAGATGATTTCTTGCTCGTGGTAGACGAAAGTCATGTAAGCATGCCACAGATAAAAGCCATGTACGGCGGAGACAGAGCCAGAAAAATCAATCTGGTGGATTATGGTTTCAGATTGCCGGCGGCCATGGATAACCGACCACTAAAATGGGAAGAGTTTCACAGTCTGGTGAATCAGGTTATTTATGTGAGTGCGACACCGTCTTCGTTTGAGATTACAGAGTCAGAAGGTGTTGTGGTAGAGCAGTTAATTCGTCCGACAGGCCTGTTAGATCCGGTGATAGAAGTTCGTCCCTGCACCAATCAGGTAGACGATTTACTGGATGAGGTAGATGAACGTGTTAAAGCAGGAGATAGAGTTCTGGTAACAACTTTAACCAAGCGTATGAGTGAAGAACTTGCCAAATATATGGGCAGACTTGGTATTAAGTGTCAGTATATTCACAGTGAGGTTAAGACCCTTGATCGTGTTGAAATATTAAGAGATCTCAGATTAGGAAAGATTGATGTGCTGATTGGGATAAATTTATTAAGGGAAGGATTGGATTTGCCTGAAGTAAGTTTTGTTGCAATTCTAATGCCGATAAAGAAGGCTTTTTAAGAAGTGTAACAAGTTTGGTTCAGACCATTGGGCGCGCTGCCAGAAATTCCAATGGAAAAGTAATCATGTATGCAGACAGAATTACAGACAGCATGCGTAAGACCATTGACGAGACAGAGCGACGAAGAGAGAAGCAGATAGCATATAACACATTGCATAATATTGTTCCAAAAACAGTTCTGAAATCAAAAGAGCAGATTATGAATCAGACCAGTGTAGCTGATGCTAAGAAGGGAGATATTGATGCAGTTTATAATAATGACGGAGCAGAGTTATCGGCAGCAGCAGATCCGGTATTTGATTATATGACGATTCCGGAACTCGAAAAAGCGATAAAAGAAACTGAGAAGAGCATGATGAAAGCAGCCAAAGAAATGGAATTTATTGAAGCTGCGAGGTACAGAGATCAGATAGAAGATTTAAAGAAAAGAATTAAGAGACTCAATGCTAAAGTATAGGCACATCAACAGGTTTTGGTGTTTGATGTAATTTGTCTTTCTGAAGAGAATAAGGGATAATTGAAGCAGGAAAATGCAGGTAGCCGGAGTTTTTAAATCCTTTTGGCACGATTTGTGCAAATTTATAATCAAATGATAAAAAGTTTATTAATAGCATTAGTTACATTTGTTAGTTTTAGTGCTCATGCGAGCGAAAGCGAAAGAATTGCCAATGCCATTCAGGCCGCCAATACTACAGAATTATCTCAGATGTTTAATACCAGCATCGAGCTGGTTACTCCAGCTTCTTCAGGCGTAAACACCAAAGAACAAGCTAAGATTGTACTTGATAATTTCTTCAAGAACCATCAACCGGTAAAGGCCACAGTAACACACGAGACCAGTGGGACGACTAATAGCATGATTGTCATTAGCCTTCAAACTAAGAACGGAACCTACAGAATTTCAATTTCCGGAACCTATAAGTCTGGAACCTTTTATATCAACGAATTCAAAATCTCCTGATTTTAGAAGATAATTTAGTGTAAATAAAAAGTACTGCGTTAATTTGCAGTACTTTTTTTTATGTCTAATCATTTAGAAGATATCAGTAAAGATCCAAGAGTTCTGGACATCATACATGCCGCACTAAAGGAGGATATAGGTAGTGGTGACCATTCTTCTCTGTCTTGTATCAGCGAATCTAAAATCTCTGCCGCCCGTTTGATTTTTAAGGATGAGGGAATTGCCGCAGGTTTAAACATTGCTTATACGATTTTGAAATTAAACGACCCAGAAGTTGAAATCGAAGTGTTTAAAAATGATGGTGAAAAAGTAGCATACGGGGATATTGGATTTACGGCAAGAGGGAAGGCACATGGTTTGCTGAAGAGTGAGCGATTGCTTTTAAATATCATGCAGCGTTTGAGTGGTATAGCTACAATTACACGAAAGGCACAGGATAAAATAAGTGCTTACCCAACCAAAGTACTTGATACCCGTAAAACCACGCCGAATTTAAGAGTACTGGAAAAGTGGGCTGTAACGGCAGGAGGAGGTGCAAATCACAGATTCGGCTTATATGACATGATTATGCTTAAAGATAACCATGTGGATGTTTCAGGCGGTATTTCCAGTGCCATCTCAAAGGCTAAGACTTATCTTTCTGAAAAAGGACTGGACTTAGGGATAGAAATAGAGACCAGGAACTTAAGTGAGGTTGAGGAAGCATTGAAAAATTTGCCTATTCAGCGTATCATGCTCGATAATTTTAGTCCGCAACTCACGGCAGAAGCTGTGAAGTTAATTAATGGACAATGTGAGACAGAAGCATCCGGAGGTATCACTCTGGATAATATAAGCGAATATGCCGCAGCTGGTGTCGATTTCATTTCTTTAGGAATGTTGACGCATTCTGTTAAGTCGCTGGATATCAGCTTTAAAATTATTATATAAATTCTCAGATTTTTTTTCGTTATTTTTGCATTATGTTAAAAAGATTATTACTTATCTGTACACTTGCCTTTGCGTTAAATTCTCAGGCACAGTTCGAAATCGAACACGACACTCTTTATGCCCTGGGTTATGCAGGAACTTCTGCCAGCAGTTTTGTTGATTTAGAGGCTCATTCCAAAATTAAACATACTACAATGTCACAGGAGACCATTAAGTGGGTGAGAACAACAAATACGCTTCAGAGTTCAGAATGGACATCAGCTGTATGCGATATTATCAGTTGCAGAGGTGTTGAGGTTGATACAGGTTCATTCCAGATATCAGGTATGGATTCAGGCGCATTGTCTTTCCATTTTTACCCAAAGAATGTAAGAGGAACAGGAACAATGGTGGTAAGATTCTTCAGAGAAAGCAACCCAATGGATTACCATGATGTGGTGATTTTCTGCCAGGCCTGGGCACCAACTTCAGTGAGTACCGTTTCAAGTGAATTAACTTCAGTTTTTCCTAATCCTTGTGCCGCAATGATTTCGGTTAATAATTCAGTAATTGCCAATGGTAATTATTCTATTCTAAATAGCTTCGGACAAACCATCAGTACTAGCGAGTATGTGAATGGCATGACCATCTCAACTGCTGATCTTAGTTCTGGTGTTTATACCATTGTGATTAAAGATGGCGTTAATACTTCAGCTAAACAATTCGTAAAAGAATAGTAAAAACAATAGTCAATAAAAAAGCAGCTTAGTAATTTAAGCTGCTTTTTTTTATGTCCATTCCTCTTCTGTATGTTTGATTTTTTCCCAGAGTTTATCTTTTAGTTTCTGGATGTTTAGCCCTGTTACAGCGGAGATAAACAGCGGGTTAATCGACTTAAGATCTTTTTTCATCAGAGACATCAGTTCATCGTCCATCATATCGCATTTGGTGATAGCAACCACTCTTTCTTTTTCGAGGAGTTCGGGGTTGAACTGTTTCAATTCGTTCTGAAGGATTTTGTATTCTTTTTTGATATCCGGACTATCGGCAGGGATCATAAAGAGGAGAACAGCATTTCTTTCTATGTGTTTTAGGAATCGGTGGCCGAGACCTTTACCCAGGTGAGCATCTTCAATAATTCCGGGAATATCTGCCATAACGAAAGAGCGATAATCACGGTATTGTACCATTCCAAGGTTTGGAACCAGGGTAGTAAATGGATAATTGGCTATTTCTGGTTTTGCGGCAGAAACTACAGATAGCAGAGTAGATTTTCCGGCATTAGGAAAGCCGACTAATCCAACATCCGCCAGTACTTTCAGTTCAAGTACCACCCATTTTTCAATCCCAGGTTCACCAGGTTGAGAGTAAGTAGGAGCTTGTTTGGTAGATGTTTTAAAATGCGAGTTGCCCAATCCGCCTCTTCCACCTTTAAGCAGTACTTTTTCTTCGCCATCTTTAGTGATTTCGAGCAGTACTTCACCAGTTTCGGCATCTCGAGCGATGGTGCCTAGAGGAACTTCTATAAAATCATTTTTCCCGGAGGCGCCTGTGCAAAGCGCAGAACCACCACCTTCTCCGTCCTCAGCGTGAATATGTTTGCGGTATTTTAAGTGCAGGAGGGTCCAGAGCTGAGCATTGCCTCTCAGGCGGATATCGCCACCCTTACCGCCGTCGCCGCCATCTGGTCCGCCATTTGGCAAACCTTTAGCACGGTGAAAGTGGGCACTGCCACGGCCACCCTTACCGCTTCGGAAGAAGATTTTGACGTAATCTATAAAATTGGAATTCTGCATGTATTTATTGTTGAGTTAAACTTAAAGGGTTTAACGGCCTTTTTCTACGATAACTGAAGAAAGTCTGTCGAAGATTTCGTCGATACTACCCACTCCGTGAATGCTATGGAATTTACCTTGCTGGTTATAGTAATCAGCTGCAACAGCAGTTTGTTCGTTGTATACTTTGATTCTGTTTCTGATGATTGATTCATCCGTATCATCTGCTCTTCCACTGTCTTTTCCTCTCAGCAGAAGACGTTGAATAAGTTCTTCCTCGTCAACCTGAAGGGCTAGCATCAGTGAAATAGAAGTACCTTTAGATTCGAGGTATTTATCCAGAGCAATGGCCTGGTTAGTAGTTCTTGGAAAACCATCAAAAATAAATCCTTTAGCATCAGGGTATTTTGCCACTTCAGCCTCCAGCATATTGATAGTAACTTCATCTGGCACCAGATTGCCTTTGTCCATATATGACTGGGCTAACTGACCGAGTTCAGTATTGTTTTTAATATTGAAACGGAAGATGTCTCCGGTAGATAAGTGCACCAGGTTGAAAGCGTCAACCAGTTTTTGTGACTGAGTGCCTTTACCTGCACCCGGAGGTCCGAATAAAACGATATTTAACATTTTTTGTGGAATGGTTGTTAATTCTGTATCCTGCAAAAATACGCTCTATTCTTGAGAAATATAAATTTAAACGCGAATTGTCTTAATTTTGCCCGAATTAATCTCATATATACCTTGAAAAAGATCCTCATCGTCGTTGGTACCCGTCCCAACTTTATTAAAGTAACCAGATTCAGGCAGGTTGCTCAGAATTTCCCTGACCTTGAAGTAAAATTTGTTCATACTGGTCAGCACTTCGACCAGAAGATGAGTCAGATTTTCTTTGATCAGTTTGATTTGCGCCCCGACTTTATGCTAAACATCGGACAGGGAACACCAAATAGTCAGATGGCCAATGTGATGCTGGGACTGGAAAAGGTATGTTTAGAGTATCAGCCCGATTTGTTAGTGGTGGTTGGTGATGTAAACAGTACTTTCGCTGCTGCACTGACTGGCAATAAAATGGGTATTAAAGTGGCTCATCTCGAAAGTGGGTTGAGAAGCTTTGACAGAGAGATGCCAGAGGAAATAAACCGATTGCTGACAGACGAGATTGCTAATTATTATTTTGTAACAGAACAAAGTGGTATCAATCATCTTAAAGATGAAGGGAAGCCTGAAAATGCGGTCTTCTTTGTAGGAAATACCATGATTGATAGTTTGGTGGCTTTTGAAGAACAGGTTCAGCAAAGTTCTATTATGAACGATATGCAACTCGAAAAAGGAAAGTTTGTTTTAATGACTATGCACCGCCCGAGCAACGTTGACAGACAAGAGGGATTGGTGATATTGATACAAATGATAAAAAGTATAGTTAAAAATTATAAGCTGGTATTTCCAATTCATCCACGTACAGTTGCCAAATTAAAACAGTTCGGATTATGGGAAGAAATTGAACATTTAGAGGGCTTAATTTTTAGCGAACCAATGGATTATTTTGCATTTCAGAAGTTAACAGCAGAGTGTTGTTTTGTTGTAACTGACAGTGGTGGCATTCAGGAGGAAACAACCTACAGAGGAGTGCCATGTCTGACGCTAAGAAACAATACTGAACGCCCTAGCACCATTGATATCGGAAGTAATGTGCTTGTGCCGTATACTTTGAAGGATCTGGAAGAGCAGATTGAAAAAATTCAGAATGGTACCTTCAAAAAAGGTGCAGTGCCTCCGCTTTGGGATGGCAAAAGTACAGAACGTATCATGGAAGTGATACAATCGATTCTTTAGCACGCTTCTTTATTAAAATACTTATTACCAGAATCAGCAGACACAGCTGAACCTGAGCAAAACCTATACTGTACCAATCGGCGGGTAAATAGATACCAAAACTGTCGAGTCTGAAGTATTTCGAGGTATTGTGAGCAGACACAAACATAATGTAATATGTTGCCAGCAACAGGTATATCCAGCTTATGAATTGTTTTCTGAACAAAACAACTGATAAGATTGGAATCAGGAAATATTGTTCGCTGATAGCCAGAGAACTTGCTACAAGGTAAGCCAGATAAATCTCAAAAGTATATCCTGTTTTATATGTATTAATAACGTAACCAATTGCCAGAAAACTTGCAATCCAAAGAGGTTTATACCCATTCATCAGTGGGATTAACTGAAGTGTTTCAAACTCGCTGAAGGCATGAGGAATAACAATTTCAAATAGCTTGTAAAACAGAGTTTGCCCGTGGTTAAGCTGATAGGATAAAACATTTTTCTTTATTGCTGTTAAATCTGCTATAAAGGGTAGAAAAGACAATCCAAAGATCAGAGCAGGAACAACCAGGATGAGCAGTCGGTTTTTGAGTTTGATGTCCTGATTGAAAAGCATGAGTAGTGGCAGAAAAACAAGAAGATGTTTAATGCTAAAAGACAGACCAAGAATGATTAATCCACTCAGCATTTTTTGACTGATCAGCTTTTGATAGGCGATGTATCCAAGGGCAATAGCGATAATATCAAATTGAGAATGGTGGCCAATCAAAATGATGCTCACAGGATTAAAAAGAAGTATCAGGCAGGCGATATCAGAGTATCCTTGTTTCCTGATGGCTTTCAATAAAGTTAGTTCAGCAAGAAACAAAGTGACAACAATATAGGAGTGAAATAAAGTTTTATTGTAGCCACCACCAACAGATGACAGAAATTTCAGTGCACCCAGCCAGTAAGCCCACACTGGTCCGTAATTATATCTGCTGGTATGAGCATAAACACTATCACCATTTAGAATAATGTCAGCTGTTAATTCAAACGATTCGAGGTCGTAGTTACCCCCGAGTTTGGCCATAATTAATCGCAGTATCAAAGCCAAAGGGATGATTATGAACCATAGTTTTTCAGTTATTTTAAACTGGCTGATACGTTTACTTTTCTGAAAAACAGCATAAGAGAATGCGAGTGCCAGAATAAGGTTGCAAAAAAACCTGAGCATGCCGGCAGTAATCTCTGAGCCATTGCTGTTAAGAGGATTGAGTGCGAAGATGCTATTGGTTATAAGGCTGATAAAAAGGATGAAGATCCACGACCATCGCCCATTGAAAGCAGCCAGTAAACTGTTTATTAGGGTGCCTGATAATGAATTCTTTTCTGACATTTGCTGCACAAATTACGCGTTTTTCCTTCAATACTGGATAGTTTACCATGGGCATCTTTCATGATGCAGGTCGTATCGCCGCAGTGAGGCAGTCCGTAGTTATGACCAATTTCGTGGATAGCCACATTTTTCAATCTGGTAGCGATGGTATTTTTATCAGCTTTATTTTTCAGTCTGAAAGTTGATATAACATTAGATACACCGGGGCACTGACCATAGCCAAAGACGCCCCAGTCTTTGTAGTTAGCAACTGTTGAGGAGATGTCGGCATCGGTGAGGCCAAGGATATAGTTTACGGAATCCGGTTTGATAGATTCGAGAAAAACCAGAAGGGAGTCGGCTCTGAAACGTTTACGTTTTTTAAGAAAGGCAGAGGCAGGGATGTTTCGGGCTGGCAGAATGACTACATGGCATCCATAAAAATTTTCAATGTTTGTTTTCAGTTCGCCGACCGATGCAACACTTGGTTGATTGAGGGGAACGATGGCAATAATGTCAGATGTTTGAACCTGACTGACAGTGTCGGAATGGCAGGACAAAAAAAATATCCATGGTAGAAGCAGTTTTCGCATCTTAAAGGTGCAATTTCGGCTTTTACCATGGATATACCATGTATTGAGCGATTGAATTATTTACAATTGAAGGCTTTAAGAAGCATTTTTACAATAACTTCTTTTTTCATGTTGTGGTTTTCAAGGTGTTGTATCTGGTTGCTGATGTTTTTAACCAGAAGTGCAGACAGACCCATAGAGTTTACCAGGTCGAGCAGGTTTTCTGAGAATTCATCAACCTCATGAATAGTTTTGTTTTCAGTTATTTTTACAAGGATGCTACTGATATATTTGATTTCAGATTTCTTGTAAGGTGCGTAAATTTCTTCGAAAGTATTGTTCAGATCAAGGATATTTTCACTTGATAAACTAGTGAGTTTAATCAGGTTAGCATACACCTGGGTTCTATTCCACAAATACTTCAGGATTTTGGCTTCAGTATCTGGCATTTCAGATAAGTCTGCCTGCAGTTTGTTCAGTCCCAGCGTCAACTGATTGTTAACAACCTGAATGAATAATTCTTCTTTGTTCTTGAAGTAGTAGTAGAGCGCAGCCTTGTTAAAACCGATGGCATCACCGATTTCATCAAGTGTAGTTTTGTTGAATCCAAATTTGATAAAACACTCAGTTGATTTTTCTAGGATTTCTTTACGTCTGGAATCGTTGGTAGATGGTCTGCCAGGTTTCCTTTTCTCAATTTTATTTTCTATTGGAGTTTCCATTTTGCCAATTATCATCAAATTTAATGCCAATTATTAAAAAATTACTGTGGAAGGTAAATTATTTTTTTGCAATAAAATCTTAAATATTGATGAAATTATGTTTATTTTGCGTGGGCAAATAACACTTTATTTAAGAAATGGGATGGTTTAATTTTTTCACACAAGAACTGGCAATAGATCTTGGCACTGCAAACACGCTAATTATTCACAAAGATCAGGTTGTCGTTGATGAACCATCAATTATTGCGATTGAGCGTAGTACAGGTAAAGTCATTGCGATCGGACACGAATCCATGCAGATGTATGGTAAGGAAAATGACAATATCAAGACAATTCGTCCTTTGAAAGACGGTGTAATTGCCGACTTCCAGGCTGCAGAGCACATGATCAGAGGTATGATCAAGAAGATCAACAAGTCTGGTAAAACATTTTCTCCCCAGTTAAGAATGGTTATTTGCATCCCATCAGGTATTACTGAGGTTGAGAAACGTGCGGTAAAAGACAGTGCTGACAGAGCGGGTGGTAAAGAGGTATACATGATTCACGAACCAATGGCAGCGGCTGTGGGTATTGGTATCGATGTTACTGAGCCTATGGGTAATATGGTGATTGATATCGGGGGAGGTACCAGCGAGATTGCTGTTATTGCGCTCGGTGGTATTGTTTGCGACCAGTCAATCCGTGTAGCAGGAGATGAATTCAATATGGACATCTCTGAGTACATGAAACGTCAGCATAACTTACTTTGCGGTGAGAGAACTGCAGAAAAAATTAAAATTAATGTCGGCTCCGCGCTAACAGAATTAGATACTCCACCTGAAGATTACGCCGTTTATGGTCGTGATTTGATGACTGGTATTCCAAAACAAGTTTTTGTTTCTTACTCCGAGATCGCACTGGCGCTGGATAAATCGATTGTTAAACTCGAGGAAGCTATTCTCAAAGCGCTTGAAAATACGCCTCCTGAATTAGCTGCAGATATTTATCAGACTGGTATCTATCTCACAGGTGGAGGTGCTTTGCTACGCGGACTGGATAAAAGACTGGCAGCAAAAACCAAACTGCCTGTTCATATTGCCGAAGATCCTCTTAGAGCCGTTGTTAGAGGAACTGGTATCGCCCTGAAAAACATTGGTAAATTCAAGTTTTTAATGAATTCCTGATAAATGAATTCCATATTCAAGTATTTAAGGAGCAAATTACATGTGCTGTTGTTTCTTGTGCTTGAATTGTTATGCATTATTGCCATCTTTCGTTTTAACTCTTACCAGGCCTCTTTCTACTATAGTAATACACGCAGTCTGAGTACCAAGCTGAATGAAATGAACAGCTCTTTGTTCGACTACTTTGCTCTCTACAACAAGAATCAGGCATTGTTTAATGAAAATCTTGAATTGCGACGCCGGATGAAAACCAATTATGTGCTTGAATCAAAAGCAGTATTCGAAATTAATGATACTGTATACAAGCAGCGCTATCGCTACTATCCTGCACAGGTAATCACCAATTCAACCAACAAACAAAATAACTACATCACCATTAACAGGGGGTCGAGTTCAGGTCTCCAGAAAGGCATGGGCGTTTTTTGTCCGGATGGCATTGTAGGAACCATTACCGAAGTTTCTGAGAATTATGCCATAGCATCTTCTGTTTTAAATATCAGTGGTTTTAAACTGGTGCCAAAAATCAAAGAACTCAATTACACCAAAGGAACAATAGTATGGGATGGTAAAGATCCCAATTATCTCGATTTGCGGGAAATCAATAAATACGAAGCACTGAAAATAGGTTACCATATAGTAACCAGTCCGTATTCTAAAAACTACCCTGAAGATATTCCCATCGGTATTATTGAAAAACTAGAGAAAAATCCGAAGGAAACCTATTACAGAGTGAAGGTAAAATCAGCAGTAAATTTTGGTAAAATTCAAACTGTGTATGTGGTAATAGATATGTTCAAGGACGAAATTGATAAACTGGAAAAACAAGTAGAAGAGAAGGAGAAGAAAGTAAAATGATTGTATCGGTATTAAAATATCTGGGACTATACCTATTCGTCCTCTTAGTGCAGTTGTTTATACTGAACAATCTATTTATTGGCAGTTTTTACTCCTTTCTGTTCCAGCCACAGCTGATTGTTATGTTTCTCCTGTTATTACCCGCTTCAATGTCACACGAATGGCTGATCATTGTTTCATTTCTGGCAGGCTTTCTCTTTGATGTTTTCTTTAACTGCTGGGGTATTCACGCTGCTGTAGCCACCTTTATTGGATTTACCAGATATTATGCCACCAGAGAAGTTGAGACAGTGATTGCAGCAAGAGATGAGGATAATCAGATATGGACCTCTAAAAAGGGAAGTGCCTGGAAATGGACGTATTTCCTGACCTTTATCGGGCTCTACCATTTCCTTTATTTACTCATAGAAACGCATGGAAATAATTTCTTTACCCGCATGCTGCCAGCCTTTGTAAGCAGTACTGTACTGGCCTTTCTACTGGTATTGATTTTTGAAAATCTTATTTATAAACCTGCCAGAAATTAAAACATGGAAAAGAGCAGCAGGTTATATGTTTTCCTGGGGGTATTAATACTGGTAGGTGTTATTTTTATCACGCGACTATTCTTTTTGCAGATTGTAGATACTTCTAATTACTATAAAGCTCAGGCTTATGGCTCCAATGATATCACGATATATCCTGCCAGAGGTACTATTGTCGATCGCTTTGGACGTCTGATGGTGTATAACGATGCTAGCTACGACTTAATGGTAGTGCCACAAAAAGCCAAAGATTTTGACAAGGTAGCACTTTGCAAAGAGTTGTTAATCGACACCACTGAGTTTAACAAGCGCCTAAAGAAAGCTGCCAGATATAACCCAAGAGAAGCTTCTGTTATTTACAAAAATTTACCATTTCATGTATATACCAGATTACAGGAGGTGCTTTATCAGTTCCCGGCATTCTATATAGAGACAAAAATTGATCGCCGTTATAACATTGATGGTGCCGCTCATTTATTGGGCTATATGGGTGAGGTAAGTGAAAAAGAACTCGAGAACGACTGGTATTATAAGCCCGGAGATATTAAAGGTATTACAGGATTAGAAAAATCGTATGAAAAATATCTCAGAGGCATCAAAGGAAAGAAAGTCGTACTGGTAGATAAATTCAGTAAGCAGCAAGGTAGTTTTGCAGGAGGTAAATTTGATAGTCTTCCTTCAGCAGGAGAAAATATCATTTCCTCTATTGATCTGGATTTACAGATTTATGGAGAGCAGTTACTGGCCAATAAAATAGGTTCCATCGTTGCTATAGAGCCTTCAACCGGAGAGATTCTGTGTATAGTTAACAGTCCGAATTACGACCCTAATCTTTTAGTTGGTCAGCAACGGAACAAGAACTTTAGTGCACTTTTGTTAGATCCAAGTAAGCCCTTATTCAACAGAGCGCTCAAAGCCCCGTATCCTCCGGGATCAACCTTCAAAACCGTACAGGCATTAATTGGCTTACAGGAAGGCGTACTTACTCCTGCAACAAGATACCCTTGTCATGGAGGTTATCATATGGGGTCGATTACAGTTGGTTGTCACGCACACGGATCACCTTTGGATTTGGAAAACAGTATCGCCAAGAGTTGTAATGCATATTACTGTTATGTTTACAGAAGTATATTAGATAATCCGAAATACAATAGTGTTCAGGATGCCTATGTTCAATGGAGCAAATATCTCAATAGTTTCGGTATCGGTATCAAAACCGGTATAGATTTACCAGAGGAATCTCCGGGTATACTCAAGAAACCTGCATACTTTGAAAGAGTGTTTGGAAAAAACTGGCGTTCATCTAATGTGGTATCCATGTCAATTGGTCAGGGCGAGATTGGCTTAACGCCCCTTCAGATGGCCAACGTAGCGGCAATTCTGGCCAACAGAGGTTATTATTACACCCCGCATGTGGTGCGTTCAATTGGAGACAAACACTTTATTCCCGGCGAATTTAAAACTAAGCACTACACAATGGTCAACAGCATGTATTTCGATTCTGTTATTGCTGGTATGGCCAAAGTTTGTATACCAGGCGGTACGGCAGGTCGCACCGGCATTGAGGGAGTTGATATTTGTGGAAAGACAGGAACTGCGCAGAATCCACATGGTGAAGATCACTCAATCTTTATTGCTTTTGCGCCAAGAGTAAATCCTAAAATTGCGATTTGTGTTATTGTGGAGAATGGGGGGTTCGGAGCTGATTATGCGGCGCCGATTTCCAATCTTTTGATTGAACGGTATCTGTCAGCTGACAGAAAGTTACCATCTTCGAAACCTGATATGCAGAAGCGAATGCTGAATGCCAATTTAACCGGAAAAAAAGTGAGTGCATCAGATTCATTAAAACGAGCAAATTTTATTGTTAAATAGATTTGGAAGAGAAGATACATATCGATTGGCTGAGTGTGATATTGTATATCCTGATAGTATTGTTTGGGGCAGTCAATATTTATTCAGCCAACAGTGGAGTAGATGAGCCTCTGGCGCTTGATTTTTCTAAAGAGTACGGTAAACAGGTGATATGGATTGGAATAAGTGCAGTCATAGTTTTTATGATATTGCTAACCGATTTCAAGTTCTTCAATTTCTCGGCATACGGCATTTATGTAGTGATTATCGGGATGTTGCTGGTATTGCTGGCAACAGGTTCTTTTAACAAGGGCGCACAGGCCTGGTTTAAAATTGGAGCGTTTAAGCTGCAGCCATCTGAGTTTGCCAAGTATGCCACTGCATTGGCCCTTGCTAAGTTTCTTGGTACATTTGATGTGAAATTTGAGGGTCGGAGAAATCAATTAATATGTTTCGGTATCATACTATTGCCGATGTTGTTAACCCTGTTGCAGAACGATACCGGATCGGCACTGGTGTTTGCCTGTTTCATTCTGGTGCTGTTCAGAGAAGGTCTGTCAGGCTGGTGGCTGGTATTGGGTTTATACCTGGTGCTTATATTTGTTGTCACCATATTATTCCCTTCAATTTATATCATACTGGGCTTACTTTTAATCGTCGCCGGATTCATTTATTTTATCCGAAAGCAGCGACAGTTCGTCTTTGTTACCTTGTTGATTTTTGTGTCATCGGCGGTATATATTCTGAGTCTTGATTTTGTGTTTTCAAAAGTATTGAAACCCCATCAGCAACAAAGGATTCTTGTAACATTAGATCAGGATGTTGATCAGTATTATCTCAAGAAGTCGCAGGGCTTCAGTATCTTCAAATTTGAAAGAAAGCAGGATGATAAGAAAGATAAGAAACGGGATTACAGTTATAATGTCAGACAATCTAAAATCAGTATAGGTGCAGGACGGTGGCTGGGAAATGGTTTTAATAACGGCACACAAACGAAAGCTAAGCTGGTGCCCGAGCAACATACAGATTTTATTTTTTGCACCGTAGGAGAGGAATACGGCTTTGTAGGATCTTCATTATTTCTGGTGGTTTACCTGGTATTTATAGGTCGCATTTTCTTTTTAGCAGAGAGACAGAAGAATATCTTTAGTCGTGTTTTCGGTTACAGCACTGGTGCCATTCTGTTCTTCCACTTCTTTGTTAATATCGGTATGGCCATTGGTGTATTGCCTGTAATTGGTATACCACTGCCATTTATGAGTTACGGTGGTTCTTCACTGATAAGTTTCAGTATGTTATTGTTTACATTTCTGAAATTAGACGCCAACAGAGTGAACGAGATTTCGAGGTTGTATTAACTGAAATCGCTTTCGAAATGGCTGATGTCATTGGCCTTTATCACATCAAAATATTCGCCGTTATATTCTAACTCATACAAACATAAATTGCTGTGATGCCATTGTTCCATTTCTTTCAGTGGTGTATTAGTTAAAAGGCAAAGGAAGCTGCGAATAGCTCTGCCATGCATACACACCAGTACTTTTTCTTCTTGAACTTTGCTCATCAGAATCTGCAGACCTCTGCTTTGTCTTTCAAACATACGTTCAGGTGTTTCGCCACCTTCTACTGTCTGGTTTAGAATGCCACTGCTCCATTTCTGTACCGTTTCATGGTAGAGTCTGGCGTTTTCAGGATTGCTTTGTGCCCCTTCCATGATGCCCCAGTTAATTTCATTAAGTTCGCTAAGGGCAGTGTGCGGAATACCATCATTAATAAACTGCATGACACTTTGCTGTGCTCTTTTTAACTGCGATGTGTATACATGCTGGTATGGAAAATCTTTATAATGTTCGTAAAAACGTTTGGCCTGGTCGAGTCCTGTTGCATTTAAATCACTGTCAATGCCGCTGCCCTGAATGATGTTTTTCAGGTTAAAGTCGGTTTGACCATGCCTGATCAAATGGATGGTTTTTTGTATCTTTGTATTTTTAATTTCAGAAATGGGTTCCATATTTTACGATACCGCAAATATACAGATGGATTGGCTGAATGCCTACAATAAGGATACGATGGTTGAGTATCTCGGCATAGAGTTTATTGAGCTTGGAGACGACTATCTAAAAGCGCGCATGCCTGTCAATGGCAGGACCGTACAGCCACTCAGAATGTTAAATGGTGGCGCAAGTTTAGCGATGTCAGAATGTGTTGGCAGTATGGCCGCCAATCTGGTTTTTGATCGTAGTAAATATGTAGCATTAGGTTTAGATCTTAATGGCAATCATCTTCGTCCTGTTATGGAAGGTAGCTGGGTGTTTGCAACAGCGAAGCCTATTCATATTGGCAATACCACACAAGTCTGGGAGATTAAAATTGAAACAGAAGACGGTAAACTTGCCCATATCAGCAGACTGACGATGGCGGTTAAACAGAGATAATGTCACAGTCATCTATTGTTTACCGATTACCTGGTAGCAACCAGATTCAGGCTTCCTATATTCAGGAAGGGGAAGAGACATTTATCATACATCCATTTGACAGGCTTAAACAGGCTATTCAGTTAAAGGGTGTTTCAAAATCTGTTCTTCATTCTGAAGCAAAGGAAATTATTGATGCATGGTCGTTACCGGAGTGGACAGGTGCTGATGTTAATTCTGTTGATTATACCAGTATAGTAGCGAAAGCTATAGAGCAGATTAAAGCTGGTAGTTTTGATAAAGTTGTATTAGCCAGACAACAGCTCATACCTTCGGAAACAAAGGTTAGTGAAGTATTTAATAGTTTGGAGCAGAGGTATCCTGATGCTTTTGTTTATGCATTTTGTATTGGTGATATGGCTATGCTTGGCGCCAGTCCGGAGACCTTATTAAGTTATGAAAACGCTCACTTAAAAACGGAGGCACTTGGAGGCACCAGAACCCATGGTGTTTATACAGAGAAAGAATATCAGGAGCACCAGCAGATTGTAGAATATATAACAGAGGGCATTAGTAAATTAGATTACACCTGTATGGTTATGCCGGTTCAGGAGCGGGTAGCAGGCAAGGTAGAGCATTTAAGAAGTGAAATTGTTATTGATTCGAGAGGTCTTGAAAATGATTTGCGATTGCTTCAGGTTTTGCATCCGACCTCAGCAGTTTGCGGAATGCCTTATGAAGCTTCAGTAAAATTCATCAAAAATAATGAAGGTTTCGACCGGGGTTTTTATGCAGGATATCTCGGACTGGTTAAAGAGCATACTACTTTTAAATTCTTTGTAAACCTGCGCTGTGCAAGTTTTTTCAGAGGTGTCTATGTGCTTTCTGCGGGTGCAGGAATCAATCATTTATCGGTGCCGGAAGATGAGTTAGAAGAAACAAATAATAAGTTTCAAACCATTGCCCAATGCCTGAAATAAATTAATTTTGCTGTAATAAATCTAAATCAGTGTTAAAGTTAATCTTCAATATTTTTGTAGTGTACGCCATCTGGCAATTGATACGCATGATGTTTGCCGTCAATAAGACACAAGAGAAGTTTCACGAAAAAATGCGTGATATGGACAGAAACATGTCCAGACCAGAGCCTAAAGTCGATTCAAATAAGTCTAAGGATAAAAACGAAGGCGAGTACATCGACTACGAAGAAATTAAATAAATCTAAAATTTGGGGCAATAAAAAAGCCCTGTGTAAACAGGGCTTTTCCAGTATTTTTTCGAGTTTAGAAATTGTCCTGATCGATAACGATAGGATCTTTCATCACTTTAGCTAAGTCTTTAACAATATCTTTCACCATTTTGTCAATGGCAATCAGTACTTGGTCGGTACTTTTAAATCCACGTGTATTATTAGCATAATACTCGATATAGGTTTTAGTTGGTTTTTCGGAACCTTTTTCAACCGTATTGTGAACAAAGTTGGTGAATTTGTATCTGTATTTATCTTCTTTCACCCGAATTTCAATTTTGAATGTTAGGGTGCCCCATTCGGTTTTAGTGAAGTTATTTGAGCTGATGTACAGAGGTACAGTTGGTTTAATCACTATTCTTCCGTTTTCCCCATCAGGCTTCATATCTTCAATCAGGATGTCTTTTGGAAAGATATTGTCTTTTGGATTTTTAGATGCTCTGTAGTCTTTGATATACTTCTGCATGAGGTAAAGTTTGGCTCTCATGTATAGAGAATCAATGGTACCACCGTCGTAAACATCATTCGGTAAAGGTTTAAAAGGTACAATGCCCATGTATGTTACCAGCTCGGTTACAGTATCCATTGGTGCTTTAAATCTCTCATACTTTTTATATGAGGTAGGCATGTCGTCCGGATTAGCAGAAGTTGTGACAGTTTCTACCATACTGGAAGAGTCTACATAGGCAGCAGAATCGTAATTGTAGCTTGAACCAAAGGGGTCGCTTTCAGGCTGAGCCTTAGCGCTGATAAAGATGGTTGTGAAAACTAAGAAAAATAAAATTCTCATTGTGGTGTACTAACGTAAATATGACAATCTTATTACAAATAAGATACCATTTTTTTTATGAAGGGCAAATGTAGTAAATACTAAGATATTTTTTAAATAGTTTTTTGCTCATGTATTACCTTTGTGAATTCGACATGTTACAAATACTATCCAGATTATCAATCATCGCTGTTCTCCTTGTTTCCATCGCGTCCTGCAGTCATAAGAATGTAGGTAAAATGCCCGTACTAACGGTAAAGAATCATTCTTTTTCCAACTATGATTCAGTAAAGCTAAAGCACATGTACCTGAGTCTTAAAGTTGATTTTGATCAGCGAATATTGAAGGGGAAGGCCGTTTTAGAAATAGACAATCATTCCAGTTGTCATTTTCTGATTCTGGACACAAGGCAACTGGTAATAGAAGATGTTATGCTGGATGATTCTGTGTCTGCGGCCTGGAGTTTAGGAGAAGAGGTGCCTTATGTGGGGCGCGCTTTAGTGATAGAACTCGCACCCAAAACCAGAAAGGTAGCAGTTTACTATGAGACCCGCAAAGATGCGGAGGCTTTAATGTGGTTAACACCCGAACAAACTTTAGGGAAAAAGCATCCGTTTATGTTTACTCAGAGTCAGGCCATACTTGCACGTACATGGGTGCCTTGTATGGATGTGCCGGCAGTTCGCTATACCTATTCTGCCGATATAGAATGCGATAAAGATTATTTGCCTTTAATGAGTGCTTCAAATAATTTCAAAAAGAACACCACTGGTAAATACCACTTTGACATGCCTCAGCCCATTCCGAGTTATCTGATGGCACTGGCAGTGGGCAATATAGAATTTCAGGCTTTAAGTGCTAATTCAGGGGTTTTTGCAGAGCCGGAGATGCTTAAAAAAGCAGCTGCCGAATTTTCGGAGTTACCTGCTATGATAGACGCTGCCGGCAAATTGTATGGAGAATATGCCTGGGGTCGTTATGATGTACTGGTATTGCCACCGAGTTTTCCGTTTGGAGGAATGGAGAATCCGCGACTTACCTTTGCGACACCAACAGTGATAGCGGGCGATAAAAGTCTGGTCTCGCTAGTGGCACACGAACTGGCTCATAGCTGGAGTGGTAATCTTGTAACCAACAGAACCTGGGAAGACTTTTGGCTGAACGAAGGCTTTACGGTCTATTTCGAAGACCGTATCATGGAGGCAGTTTACGGAAAGCCATATGCAGATATGTTAATGGCATTGAGTGTTGGCGAACTCAATCATACCCTTGAGACCCTCATGAAAGATGGTCCGGGTGACACTAAACTAAAACTCAATCTTAAAAACCGAAATCCAGACGATGGAGTTTCTGATATTGCGTATGTTAAAGGGGCCATGTTCTTAAAATACCTGGAAGGTTTGTATGGAAGAAAAGTGTTTGACGATTTTCTAAACGCTTATTTCAATCATTTTAAATGGCAGACTGTAACCACAGAAGAGTTCATAGAGTTTTTCAATAATCACATGAGTAAATGGCCTAAAATCAAACCAGATTTGAAGGCATGGATTTATGAAGTGGGCTTACCTGCAACCTGTCCCAAAATTGTAAGTGCCGAACTCAGCAGAGTAGAAGCAATGGCCAGTAGTATTAATACCGAAAAATCATTGAAAGCTCTTGATACTGCCAGATTTACCACCCAGCACTGGATGCACTTACTCAGATATCTTGAAGCTGATTCTATCAAAAGTATAATGCCAGAGATGGATAAGATGTATCAATTGTCTGAGAGTACTAATAGTGAAATACAATGCGACTGGTATTTATTGTGTATTTCTGCAGGATACGAAGCAGCTGATCCGTATTTAGAGGCTTATCTGATGAGTGTAGGAAGACGAAAGTTTCTCGAGCCAATATATGAACGTTTAGTCACTACTGCTGCTGGAAAAGAAAAAGCACTGCGTATTTTCAGAAAAGCTTATGGTGGGTATCATTCAGTTTCGAGAAATACCATCAAAGACATACTGGCTAAAAATTCTGTGAAATAAAACTTCACTGAGTGTCGTTAAGAAAAGAGATGAAGAGGCAGAAAAGTTTTATTGGTATCATGGTTTTGCTACTGGCAACTGGTTTCACTTATATGAACAGGGTTCAGCAACCCAAACCAGTAAAGAAGCTTGCAACAGTGAACACCACACTGGATGCTTCATTAAAATCAATTAAAATATCGATAGAGCAAACCAAGTTTACTGAAGCATATACCAGTCTGAGAAAGGCTATGCTGGCTTATCCTGCAAATGCCGAGTTGTTAAAGTTAAAGCGACAACTGGTACTGGCGGATTACAAAGCAAATGTTGCAGGAACAGAAGAGTTAAGTCTTGTGCTTGATAAAAAATCTAATCCAGCGAAATGCGATGCCGGACTTGTGAATGCCGGTTCAGATAAGCAGTTTATTCAGCGCATCAATTACATCCGCAGACTGGCTGGCGTATACGATTCATGTGTGTTAGATCCGGCGTTAAATAAGAAGGCACAGCATGCAGCCTACATGATGGATGTCAACAATCAGCTCAGTCATACCCCTAAAGCGTCTTGGAAATGTTATACCAAAGAAGGAGCAGCAACCGCAGCCAGCAGTAATCTATCATTAGGGTATGGTTTTATAGATGCATTAATGGGTCAGGTTGAGGATGACGGTGCCTATAACGGCGCTGCAGGACACAGACGCTGGATATTAAATCCGGATAACAATGTTTTCGGGCATGGGAGCACCAGTAATGCCATGTGTTTGTATGTGATTGGCACTTATAACAAATTACTTTCAAAAACCATTAGTATACCAGATTCGCAGTTTGTAGCATGGCCATGTGCCGATTATTTTCCGAAAGCACTAATGCCGCAGAGGTGGAGCTTTTCGTATAAGGGAGCGGAGTTTGAGCAGGCTGTAGTAACGGTAAATGCCGGAACCAAGTCAGTAAAAGTGATAAAAGAAAAACCAGAATATGGCTTTGCCATGAATACCCTGGTATGGCAGGTAAATGAAGCAAGCAGTGTCAATGTCAAATACACTGTTAAGATCAGCAATGTAAAAATATACAATGCCGCTATTTCCAAGTATCAGTATAAGACATTTACTTACACAGTTACACCGGTAAGTGAAGAGTAATCAGCGTTTGATAAGAAGGGCAACAGATTCGACATGGTGGGTATGCGGGAACATGTCTACGGCCTGAATTTTCTTAACCGAATAGTTGTCGGCAAGTAAAGCAATGTCGCGCGCCTGAGTAGCGGGGTTGCAACTTACATACACGATTTTTTCAGGCAGTAATTCATTGATTTTTTGTACCACATCAGGGTGCATGCCATCGCGAGGCGGGTCAGTAATGACGACCTGAGGTTTGCCATGCTGAGCGATCAGTTCGTCGTTGAGCACCAGTTTCATATCGCCGGCATAGAAAGA
>JBJTNS010000069.1:0-3644 GCA_046074245.1 Chitinophagaceae bacterium
TGCAAATTAAAAAAAGATTTGGGAAAATTATTAAAAAGATTGTTTTATTTTATCAATCAATTGCGAGTTCACAACGTCTTTCGCCAGCTGGAACATGCTAACGAAGGTTTCTGACTTTGAGATACCGTGACCTACGATCACTGGCTGATTAACGCCAAGAATTGCAGTACCGCCATATTGCTTGAAATTAAATCTGTCCAGATACTCATTCTGAACACCCAGTTTTGCCAGGTTGTAGTAGAAGGCTTCGCACAATTTCAGAATGATATTGCCCGTATACCCGTCGCAGACTATAACATCTGCTTTATCGTTAAACAAATCTCTGCCCTCAACATTGCCGACAAAGTTGATTCTGTCGTTCATTTCCAGTAATGGATATGCTGCCTGGGTTAAAAGATTGCCTTTTTCTTTCTCTTCGCCTATGCTTAATAAAGCTACTTTGGGATTTTGAATACCATATACGTGCTGAGCATAAAGTGAACCAAGAATACCGAACTGATTCAGCACCTCTGGTTTGCAATCTGCATTGGCTCCAACATCCAGTAAAACACCAAAACCACCGCTAACTTTCGGTAAAACCGATACGATGGTTGGACGCTGAACGCCGTCAATAGCCTTCACAGAAAAGATTGAACCTACCAGCATAGCACCAGTGTTACCGGCACCAATAAAAGCGTCAATCTGCTGCTCGGCAAGATATCTGTATGCTACATTGATACTGGAGTTTTTCTTGTGAGCAATCGCTTTTGTAGCGTGTTCGCCCATTTCGATTACCTCATCAGCATGTACGATTTCCAGAGCATTCTCAGGGATACCGAGCGTTTTGAAGCAATCCAAAATCATGTCCTTCTGTCCGAAAAGAACAGGAACAATGTCTTGCATTTGCTCTTTGGCTTCGATGGCCCCTTTAATGGCCTCCAGAGGGGCGAAATCTCCCCCCATTGCATCAATACCAATACGCATGGCTGGTTGTATTAGTCGTTACGACCTTTCATTACCTTCACACCACGGTACATGCCTGTTTCCAGGTTAACACGGTGATACAAAGAAACGTCTCCTGTTGTAGGGTCTGCGATGAACTGCTTGTTGTCAAGGTTGTGGTGTGTTCTACGCTTGTCTCTTCTGGTACGAGATATTTTTCGTTTAGGATTTGGCATGGTACTATTATTTTTTTATTACAATTGTTCTTCTTCTTCTTCCTCATCAGAATCTCTGTCTGGTAATCTGTCACCATTGTCAATATCAATGATACTGGTGATGTTACTTGTCATAGCCGGATCGCAAAGTCTACCAACGTCCTCACAAGTCTTCTTGATTGGTACTGATAAACACACAAAATCGTACAAATGCTGAGCTATGTTAAGCTTATACTCGTGAGAGCCCAGATAAATCAGATCATCCTCGTTTTCCATTGGATAATCCGTAATCTTCACTAACACTGTATGCTTGCCCTTGACCGGTAAGTCGATGGCACTCAAACACCTGTCACACTCTAAACCTAATTTACCACTTAACTCAAATACCAATGTAAACATCGTGTTCGATTTGTGAAACAGTAAATTAACCTGAATGTCTTCTGACAACAAAGAACTGCTGAAAGCCTTGAAAAATTCGTCTGTTAAATGATACTCAAACTTGTGATCGCCTAGTGTTAACTTGACAAACTCAATATTATATTCTCTTAGTGCATCCATCTTACAGAACGGTTTTCAAAACGGACTGCAAAGGTAATTGAATAATAAGTATTTTCCAAAATAATTATCCCTTTGATTATCAAATAATAAAGGGTATTCTTTTTTAAAACTGCTGACCGATAAAGAAATGGAACTGACCAGGCTTGGTGGTGAGGCCGGAATTCAATGTTTTCCAGTCTAAACCATACGCATAATCCAGTCCGAGTAAACCAAACATCGGTAAAAACAGTCTGATACCAGCTCCCGCACTTCTCTTCATGTCAAATGGATTGAAGTTTCTTGAAGCGACCCAGGCATTACCTGCCTCCACAAATGTTTGCAGATAAATAGACGCACTCGGTGAATTCGTTACCGGATACCTTAACTCGCAGGTAAACTTATTAAATATAGCAGCTCCCGAACCACTTCCTCCAACTGCATTTTCAGTTATCGTTCTGTCAGGATATCCTCTTAATGAAATGATCTCTGTACCAATCTGTCCAAAGCTGTTCAGACCGCTACCCCCAACCATGAATCGCTCAAATGGTGATAAGCCTATATCTTTATTATAGTATCCAAGATAACCAAAACGCATTTTACTGGCTACTACAAACTTGCCAAATACCTTGGTGTAGTTCTCAGCATCAAATTTCCATTTGTGGTACTCTACCCATTTATACTTCTCTTCGTTGCTTAAACCCGCATAACTCTTGTTAGATAATATTGAAATTGGCGGTGTTACTGCGATGCTTAAAGTATAAGTGGATCCTCCTGTTGGGAAGATAGGTTCGTTCACAGAGTTTCTGCTTAACACATATTTAAACTCTACGTTATTGCTTCTGCCGGTATTAAGCTTCAAGCCATATGCCCCGTTAGCGTTTTGCAGATTGTACTGCTGAATGCTCAGTGAATAGAACGCTGAGAAGAAATCATCCGGCCATTTTAGTCGCTTTCCTAAAGAGATAGATGCCCCAGCAATCTTTATAAACTGCTTTGCAGGATCGTCTTTCTGACGTGAGTCAAATGACTGAACGGTCTTGTATAAACTCGTAGTAAACGAATTCGGCTTCTTTCCACCAAACCAAGGTTCTGTGAACGAGAAGTTATACGATTGATAATATAACCCGTTAGATTGAGCTCTGATGCTTAAACGCTGACCGTCGCCTGCTGGCAATGGGTTCCACATTTTAGGCTTTAATAGTTTTCTGGTAGAGAAATTATTCAAGGTCAATCCGAGTGTCCCTACCAATCCTCCGTAGCCATAAGAAGTTCCGTAAATATTATTGGCACTTCTGTTACCGCCCCATCCTCCAGATAATTCTATCTGGTCGTTGGCCTTCTCGGCAACAGTATACTCAATATCTACTGTTCCGGCAGCCGGATTTGGAATTGGATTTACACCCATTGCCTGAGGATCAAAATACCCCAGTTGAGACAATTCTCTGATAGATCGCTGAATATCGCTTCTTGAGAACTTTTGCCCCGGACGGGTACGGATTTCTCTAAGCACCACATGATCACTGGTCTTGGTATTGCCCTTGATAATAATTTTATTGTAAGTTGCCTGAGTTCTCTCGATGATGCGTATTTCAATGTCAATACTATCATTTTCAACCTTTACCTCTACAGGAGTTACGCCAAAGAAAAGATAACCATCATCCATGTACAAACTTGAGATATCTGTACCATTCTGACTGAAGTAAACACGTTCTTCGAGCACCGACTGATCGTAGATATCACCTTTCTTAATGGCCAGTACTTTCCCTAAATCTTCACTGCTATATTTATTATTACCTGTGAAACTAATATTTCTGAAATAGTACTTTCTTCCTTCAGTTACGCCAATCTTGATAGCGACTCTGTTTTTGCCGATGCGCACTACTGAGTCAAATCCAAGGGCCGCATCTCTGTATCCTTTGCTATTGTATTTAAAAACAATGCCTTTTAATTCTTCTTTATATGTAGATTCAA
>JBJTNS010000070.1:0-15119 GCA_046074245.1 Chitinophagaceae bacterium
AAAATTACCTTTGCACACCTTTAAAAAAGGCTATGCCCAGGTGGCGGAATTGGTAGACGCGCTGGTCTCAAACACCTGTGGGTTCACCCCCGTACCGGTTCGACTCCGGTCCTGGGCACTAATAAGAGAGCGAGAATGAAAGCGAAAGCGACATTTGAGCTCTCTTTTTTTTTGCATAGACCTGGCAGGTTGTGGAAGAGCGCGCTCTGCAATAGAATTATTTTTATCTGATAATCTGATACTTAGAAATTATTTTTCAAACCTCACGTCACTTTTTCGGTCGAGTTGAAGTCTATTGAAATATGAAACTCGCCATTAGTTTAATCAGTTTAGTTCTCTTTCAGAATGTCAATTCACAGACGTTTGGCATTGGAGGTAGTATTAAAACAGAATTAAACTATTTTTCGAGTAACAACAATTCAGAACAGACTTTACAAAAAAATAGCACAAAGCAGTTGCAGTTAGCACTGGGACTGTACAGTTTTGCAAAACTCAGCGAGCATTGGTTTACCGATTTAGCTGTTTCTGCTTCGCGCAGTAATTTTCAGTTGAATTATAAAGAAGGGAATGCTCAATTTACTCAGGCTTCTATCAGAAACTGCGAAGTCGACTTAGGACTCAGTTATATATTCAATCCCAATAGCAGAGGTATAAAACTTTATGCCTTTGCCGGACCACAGTTACTGTTCAGGCGCTGGGGAGAAGAAACATTTATTAACAGGGTTCTGGACAATGCCTACTGGCCAGATTTCAGAGTGCAGGGTCAGGCAGGACTAGGAATTCGGATACCATCAGGGCAACAACATTTTCTGCAATTGTTTAGCGGACTCCGATATTCTGGTCGCAAGCAAGTGATTTATGACACCCCCATTAACCAGGTTTATCTTGGCTGCAATTTTGGATTTGCATTTAAAGGCAGCAGCAGAGACCGATATAAAAAATGTCCAACAGAATTTTAAACCACCACCATATGAAAATTTCACACTATGTCTTAGCCGTCCTGTTAGTAATAGGCACTTTGACCAATCAGAGTTGTAAGAAAGACCGCACAACAGTTATTGTCAATAACACTACAGGCACCACAAAAGGAACAGCATTAAATCCTTTAAACACCTTTGCCGGCGCTGCTCCGATGCAACAAAGTTTCACTTTTGACATTACTTCAGGCGCAATGATTACCGGATCAAAAGGATCTCAGTTCTATTTTCCACCAAGTTCACTTTTACATCAGAACGGTACTGTTGTTACGGGGAATGTACAAGTTGAGATTAGAGAATACATGAATAAAGCAGACATGTTATTTTCGGGCGTGACTGTAACTTCAGGCAATGAACTGTTAGAATCGGGCGGTATGTTTTATATCATGCCAAGACAAAATGGCGAGGAATTAAAATTGAAACCTGGATCTGGTTTTCAAATATTTATCCCTAAGGCCAATGCCGGCAATGAGGCAATGGACTTCTGGAATGGAGAGCCAAACCTTGACGACAGTTTCAATAAAATCAACTGGGTAAAGCAAGATTCAGTACCAATTAATCAGGTAAAAGATACGGCTCAGGGAGGCGGACAGAGACCTAAATATTTTGCACAGTTTGATTATTTTAAATTCGGCTACTGCAATATCGACCGAGAGATGTACAAATTCAAAACACTCATTTCCAAATTCAGAATTAAACTTCCTGGTCATTGCAAAGACACCAACAGCACTGCATTATTATTATTTAAAAACTACAACTGTTGCGCATGGTGTTACTGGGATAATACAGAGGGCATGTTAAAAACGGGGTATTCATTACCACTGAATGAAACGGCAAAAATACTGGTATACAAAAAAACTGGTCCGGGAGATGATGACCTGGCATATGCAGTACTAGAGATTACATTTACAGATGACACTTTAGTAGATTTCAGCAATACAGCTTTAACACCTTGCACCAATCAGCAACTTGAAGATATTATAAAGGCTTTGTAAAACTTTTTTTAAGTCACTTAGGGGATACCTCAAGAGGAATGGTAATAACAGATATGTTAAAGCCATTCCTCTTTTTGTTTTTATTATTTTCATTTTCTCATTTACAATCACAGGGCATAGATACCGACTCAACAAAGCACTATTTAATACTGCGATCTAAATCACCGGCTTATCATTCCAGGATATTTGGAGAAGGCAAACGACTGACATTATTTCATAAAAACGGAAACAAGTTTAAAGGTCGCATGTATTTTATCAGCGACAGCGTTGTCAAACTCATCAATGTAGTTTCTCTTAAATCGGACACCTTTGCGTTGAATGACATTTCAAAAATCAAGAACTCTACCCTTTTGTCGGGCATTATGAGCTACACCGCCATTATCAGTTCAGGATTTATGCTTGGAGGCGGTATTTATTTACTGGCAGACGGAGGAGAAATTGAGAACATTGTAGGTGCGTTCTTGACCATTGGCGGAGTTGTTTATTTAGCAGGAGGATTGTCTGCAAAGGATGGCAAGCCACTTCATTTATATGATTATGATTTAAAGCAGCATACGGCAAAAGGTTACAAACTAAAACATAAACATCTGAAGTTTCTGTATCCCAGAAAATGATATTAGGGGCAGATGTCAAGAGAATTGTAATATAAGATGCAATGAAGAAACTTTTTCTACTTCTACTTTTGATCTTCAGTATCCATCAGGTTTCAGGACAAGGAATAGACACCGACAGCACACATCATTACATCGTGATGCGTTCTAAATCACCTTATAAATTATCTTATGTAATCGGAGAATCCAGAAGAATAAGAGTAGCAGACAAAAAAGGACATTCAGCTAAAGGTCGCTTATATTTTATTAACGATAGCACTGTAAGAGTAATTAATGCATTTACATTAAGGAGTGACACTTTTAAGATATCATCCATTTCAAACATCCGCACAGCCACGTTATTCAATCAGATTACCGGAATATCCGGACTATTTGTAGGAGGAGTCTGGTGCATTGCAGGAGCAGCCCTGGTAGGAAGTTCAGCAGGAGCTTCATCCTCGTATGCTCCGATAGCATTGTTTTTCGGACTAGTTGCCATTGCCAGTTCTATCCCTATAATGATAACGGGCGCTGCAATGCTTCAAGGGCGCAACTTAAGATCGAAACATTACGATTTAAAACTTCACACCGCTAAAGGCTATAAGTTAAAACGAAAGCATTTAAAATATCTATATCCCCGGGCTTAAGTTATTGAGGAATGGCTCTACCCCTGTTATCGTACTGATAATATTTAAGGGCAACGAGCACTGCCATGAATCCCCAGAGCGGAGCAGCAATTTTATCAAAATCACTAAAATTATTCAGGAAGGCGTGCACGTAATAAGTAATAAGTCCGAGAAGCAAAGCTTTTGCCATAGAGCGTTTCCAGGGCTCTTTAGAATCGTCGTAAACAATCTGCATACCAGTAAATACTGAAGCCAGAAAGACACCTACCCAGGAGATGAAACCAATCAGACCCATTTCAGAGAGTGCATTAAAATACTCTGAATGTGTATTTCCAAGATCGCCGCTATTGGTACTAATTAAGGTTAAATCTTCAGGACGCTGAAATGGCGCATATTGAAAGGTGTAGGTACCAGGACCAAAGCCAAAGACCGGTTTCTCTTTAAACATCAGAATTGCACAATGCCACCTGTTCATGCGTTCGAGGTTTGAGGGATCTGTTGTGATATTTGAAACCGATTGAGCATGAGATTCGAGGTCGTCTGCACTACCCTGCTTATTACTTTCCAGGCTGTAAAGAATTTGATCTTGTTTAACAAAGCCAACAAAAGCAACTAAAGAGAGCGCCAGCATCAGGTGTTTAAATTTCACTTTAAAACGCATAGCCTGATAGAATGCAAAAGCAGCAATCAAACTGATCCATGACGCGCGGGTATATGAAAAGATGATACCAACGATGAGTACCAGTGCAATTAAAGCAAAGATACTTCGGTGAAGAATAGAAAATTTGAACCAGTTACCACGAGCTGCAAACATGAGAGCAACAGGAACAAAGAAAGAGATATAAGCTGAATAAATCGTGTGATCGCCAAAGAATGGTTTCATGATGGCGTAGCCCCAACCACGAGAGAAACCCTCGCCTGCATGTTTGAATAAAGTAAATGCCACAACGATAAAAGTGCCATAGAGCATATAACTTAAAAAACGTCTGATGTATGATTGATTGCTGAATATATTCAGTAAGAAGAAAAAGAAAACTGTTACGAACCAGAATCTGGCCAGTAAGTACTTAAGAGAAACGAAAGGCATAGTGCTGGCAAAAGCACTGATGGTCATCCATATCAAATTAACCAGTATAAATGCCACCAGAGGCATTTTCATTAAACGCGTATCAAACTTGCCACTGATTAAACTTTTGTAAAGATACATAAGGAACAAAAGCCATATCATAGGTTCTGTAGGCAGCGACAAGCCAAATCCACCTCCAACATCATCAAAGAAAATAGATAAAGGCACCATGAAGCAAATCAACAAAGCATAGAATGCAGGTTTGTAATAGCAAAGGAAGACCATTCCAATAGCCAGTGGAATAAGAGCGAGGGCGTATAATTCCATTACACTTCCCAGCAAACCCAGTCCTATTCCCAGGATTGCCGCGATATAGATATACTTATAATCTTTTTTGTCTAATATGACAGGGTCGAAAATCAAGCTTGAGCAGGCTTTTTGAGTTTTTCGTAGATGGCAAAGAATATGGCAGAAGCCAGTATGGTGCAGATAAGAGTAACGAGCACTATCAGTTTTCTTACAGGGTATGCTCGTTGTTCAGCAACATCAGCTGCACTTACCGTAAATTTATTTTTAAGAGTTTCTTTTACGTCCACTTCAGCGCGTTCAAATTTAGCTTTCAGATCAGACAGCTTATCGAGTTCAAGTTGAAGTGTCTCTGTAAGCGCGGTAAACTGACCACCGAACTGAACGAGCGTTTTCTGTTGCTCCATCAGATCATCAACTCTCTTCATATCACCTTTAGCACGGGCTTTATACATTTCTTCAGCCAGGGCACGCGATTGTTCCTCGTAGTTGGTTACACCTTCAGTACCGAGTTTATACAATTCATTTTTGATATTATTCACTTCGTTCTCTTTAGCCTGCATCTGACGTTTCACAATATCAAGAGCAGGAACTGCCACTTCGAGTTGAATTTCATTCTTAATAGAATCATACAAATCCAGAATACCATTGGCCATTTCTGCAGCTTTTTTCGGGTCTTCGTCAAGCACATCAACACGGATAGATAAGTAACGAGTGCGGGAGAAACTGAAGTTTGATCCAATTTTATTCGCTAGCTTCATTTTCTTCATACTGCTATTCGGATCTATTTTATAGTGCTCCATTAACTTGTAATTGCGCACCAGACGCTCAGTCAACTTACTTGACTGTAATATCTGTAAAGCTTTCTCAGCTTCTTCTTCCTCACCAAACTCAAGAGGATCTTTCTGACGTTGATTAAGATCTGTCAGGAGCGCATTACTAATTGAATTGTTGGTTGTAGGATAAAAAATAACAGTAGACTGGTACTTCGGAGTTATCATGTAAGACACCACCGAAGAGACAATTACCGACAAGACACCGAGAATAATCAGTTGCTTTCTCCACCTTGAGAACAAGGCCACCACATCCTTAAAAGTGATCAGACCATTTCCTATTTCTTCAAACGAATTCTGCATTAAATAATGATTTTTTTAATATAAGGTGCAAAAATAGTGATTTTGTGCACTTATGCGACTAACTAAATCCTATTAATTTTATTGTGATGATCGTCTGAAAGTGATCAACAACTGACGCCAATCGATGATTTTGACAGCAAAAGCTACAAGAACAGCGCCGGTACCAAATGCCAGTATAGTTAGTTCTATACCTGGTAAACTTTTTACCAAAAAGCTCAGACCAGTAAGTGCCATTATAAAGACTAAAAACTTAAATGATTCTTTTATCGTTAATTTAAATTTAAACAAGTAAAAACAGCGAGCGATACACAAAACTGCAAATAAACTTTGGGTACAAAGAGAGCTGATGGATGCACCAAAAGATTGGTATTTAGGGATCAGAATCAGATTGAGTACAAGATTACAAATGAGAGCAGCAGCGGCAAAAATATTGAGGTAAATCAGATCACGTTTGGCGGTTAGTAAAGTACTGAATACAAAAATCAAACTCATAGGAATGAAAGCCAGCATGATATTTCCGAAGACCGAAGCTGATAATCTTAATTGTTCTACATCATTTATTTTGTACATATAGAACAAGAGATCTTCACCGAAAAATACTGCAGCAGAGGCAACAGTAACAGATACAAGTGTCAGCACTGTTGAAGCCAGATTAGATAAAGGACGTACATCTTCATTAGCAGTCAGCAGGCGTGCGTACATCGGCAGAAGAAGTCCTGAAAACAGCATGGCAAACATAGCGGCAGCATCCAGGAATCTGAAGCTCTGGGCATAAATACCACAATGATATACAGCATCTGGCAGTAACCAGTTCATCATAAGCACATCCATTCTGGTATAGAAACCCATCAATGCAAACAGCAGTGCGAAAGGCAGACTTTTCAGCAAAAGGCTTTTGAAATTAAAAGCCGTCAGAGCAGAAGGAGTTTCAATTTCTCTGAGATATTTAAGGTTCAAACCCAGGGCGATAATGAAAGAAATTCCAGTAGCAATTAACTGGGCATAGGCGAACCAGAATACATTGATCATATCTGAATAAAACAGAGCGAAGCAGAAGAGAATTCCGAAAAATTTATCGCTAACAGAGAGAATACTATCAATTGCATAGTGGTGTAAACCGTTGATATTAGACCTGAGATAAAGGACAAAAGAAGTCAGGATCTGATTAACAGCAATAATCAACAGCAATTTGGCACCCATACCTGAATTGAGTCCTACTCCCATAACAGCCACAAAGTATAAAACAGAGAGAAACAATTTTGCCAGAAGGATCTGTTTAAAATTGACTTTAAAAAAGTGTTTATCTGCGGCAACACCTGTATTAGAGAAACTTTGAATTCCGATATCCAGGACGATATTGAGGACGACAGCCAGGTTAAAAACAATATAGTATTGGGCATAAGCAGAACCCAGCAGCATCTGTGCTTTGCGATCAATCACCAGCAACCAGAAAGGTTTAATGATCAGGTTGAGTCCCTGAAGTAAAATTAAATTTTTAAGGAATGTTCTTCTCACTGGATTAGATGATTGCAAATAAAGGGTAAAAGCGGGAGTTCGCAAAGTTTGATAGACGAAAGAATGGACAGTGTGGATTATTAAACTATTGTTAAATATTTAAAATTCCTATAGATTTGCTTCAAATAACATTATTATGGGAAAAGGAGATAAAAAATCAAAAAAGGGTAAAATCGCCATAGGTAGTTATGGTGTGAACCGTCCGAGACCAAGCTTAAGAGCAAAGGCAAAAGCCGCTGCCGCTACTAATGAAGTGAAACCGAAAAAAGAAAAAGCAGCTCCAAAAGCAGCAAAAGCAGAGAAACCAGCTGCAGCAAAGAAAACTACCAAGAAAAAGACTGAAGAGTAATCTCTTCGTTTACGATATTGGATAAAAAAACTCAGTACAATAGTACTGAGTTTTTTGTTTTAAAGAGAAATGTATTATTTCTGTGGTTCCATCAGTTTAAAGAACTGATCGAGCTGAGGCAGAATTACGATTCTTGTTCTTCTGTTAGCGGCCTTTCCTTCTTCAGTTGAATTCTCTGACAAAGGCTGATATTCACTTCTTCCTGCTGCAATCATGCGTTTAGGATCAATCCCAAAATCTGTTTGCAAACTTCTAACAACCGAACTTGCACGCAGGACACTGAGGTCCCAGTTATCTTTAATCACTTTGGTTTTTATTGGGTTGTTGTCGGTATGACCTTCTACCATAAATTGGAGATCTGACTGGGCTTTAAGGATAGCCGCCACTTTACCGAGCACTTCTTTAGCTCGAGGCGTAATCTCGTAACTACCGCTACTAAACAATAGTTTGTCAGAAACTGAGATAAACACGGCGCTTCCTTCCACTTTTATTTCGACATCAGAATCGTTCACATCTTTAAGGGCACCTTTTAGATTCATAACCAGAGCGAGATTTAAAGAATCTTTTCTGGCCATGGCTTGTTGAAGATTTTTGATATACTGGTCTTTAGAATTGATATTTTCCATCGACTGTTTGATACTTTCTGCCTGTGCTTTGGTTATTACTGATAGATCACTCATTTGATTGAGGAGAGCATTACCAGAGGCTTTCAGTTGAGCCACTTCAGCTTCGAGGTCTGATATTTTTTTAGCATTGTTTGTTTTTTCTGACAAACATTGATCGAGCTGATAAATAATTTTCTCAGTTGAATCCTGGAGATGCTCGTACTTAGTAATTTGAGTTTTGTACTTTTTTTTACTCACGCAACTTGAGAGAGCTATTGCGATGGCGGCGGCGATAATAAATTGATGCTTCATAAACAATATAGATTACTTAAAAAATAGAAATCAAAATGCATTCCAAAATCATTGATTTTACTTCTATTTAACGTATTAACTATTTAATTATTACATCATAAGAAAGACACCTTAAAATTTGGGCATAAAAAAAGCATAAATTGCTTGAGGCTTTTTTATCAATATGTTTGCACTATTAGTTTTGAACGTAGTGGAATTCGTAGTAATCATCTTCTGAACCTGCGTTATCCTGAACATCATCTATACCAATCAGGTAGTAGAAAGTGTTACCGTTTCTTGTAGATTTAGCGATGATTAGTTTGTTGATATCAACACCAGTAATTGTTGAAGATTTGCCAGATGTTGCATCCCATGCAGCGATGATATCAGACTCGTTTAAGAACTGAGAGAAAACTTTACCGTTTAATTTACCATCAGCACCTGACATAACGAATTGAGTACCGTTACCTGAGTTCCAGGTTTTGCTTAAAGCAGTATTGTTAGAACCATCAACGATATCTCTTAGAGCTTCGTTACCTGAACCTGAAGCAGCAGTGATAGCTTCGCCAGTTAATAAATCGAAAGCACTGAAGAAGTTAACAGATTTTAAGCTGTAAATTCTGTGACCAGTACCTCTGTCTGACAAAGGACCATAAGCCTGAATGGTGATAGAAGCAGATTTGGTAGTTGCATTTTTGTCTGTAGCGTATACAGTGAAAACGTAAGTACCTTTATCTTGTGGTAAAGTGAAAGTGTAATCTCTGTTGCAAGTTTTAGTGTTACCAGAAATGATAGAGTCTGTACCAACTAATTGCTCAGCCTGATTGTTGTATTTAACAGTCATTTTAGTGCTTTTCAGATTCACATCACCGCTATGAGAGATTTTAGAACCAATTTTGATTACAGTTCCGATTTCAGCACTACCGTTAGCAAAAGTGTAACCACTGAAAGTACCTGTGTTAGTTTGAAATTCGATAGATGGACCTACTGGACCTGTTGTTGTTCCTCCACCTGTACCATCATCACCACAACCGGTCATTACAGCTGCAGCTACGAATGCTACTAAACCTGAATAAATTAATTTTTTCATAAATGCCTATATTTTAAGTATGTTTTATATTATGCAAACATAAGTTTTCTCCCTCAATTAAAAAATAATTTTTTTTGTAAAATTATCTCCTTTTATTTGAAAACATGAACCAAACGCAAAAGATTAATTCTACTTTTATTGTCATTATTACCGTGTTTTTTTTCTGGGGTTTTGTGGCTGCCAGCAATGGAATTCTGATTCCACTATTTAAAGCTAAATTCCATCTTTCTCAGTTTCAGTCACAATGGGTAGATTCTGCATTTTATATGGCTTATGCAGTTGGTTCATTAATCTACTTCGGGCTCTCTGTAAAAATTGGCGATCCGCTCAATAAAATCGGATATAAAAAAGGCTTAGTGGCGGGACTTTTACTCTCAGCCATTGGTGCTTTGCTATTTATTCCGGCCGCTAACCTCAATTCTTACGCCTTTTTATTACTTGCTTTATTTGTCATCGGACTTGGATTTGCGCTTCAGCAGATTGTTGCCAATCCATTTGTTGCCAACTTCGGCGATAAGGCTCATGGTGCACACCGTTTAAGTTTGGCTGGTGGTATCAATTCATTCGGAACAACCATTGGTCCTGTTCTCTTAAGCATCGCCCTATTTGGTAGTGTTCAGGCGCCAAAACCTGAAACCATGGGCATTGAAGCCGTGAAAGTGCCAGCTATGATTCTATTTGGTCTCTTTATTCTGTGTGCTGCTCTGATACAATTCAGCAAACTTCCTAAAATTGAAGAAACAGAAGGCGAAGGTTCTGAGAAATTCAAAATTACACATTACCCGCAACTGATGCTCGGAATGATTGGTATTTTCCTCTATGTTGGTGTTGAAGTGAGTATTCAGAGTAATATGGGGGCACTGCTCGAAATGCCATCAATCAAGGGCATTGACCATACCAAAATAGCGCCGTTTATTTCTTTGTACTGGGGAAGTTTAATGATAGGAAGATGGACAGGTGCCATCAGTGTTTTCAATTTAAGTAAAACAGGCAAAATAATTGCCCAGATAGCGGTACCTCTTACTGCATTTGCTGTTGTCTTTCTTGTCAACTACATCAACAAATATGATACTGGCGATTTCATTAGTTATTTACCTTACGTTTTCTTTGCAATTTTCCTGTTTATCATTTCAGGTGAAGATGCTTCTAAAACACTGCTGTACCTTGCAAGTGCCGCAGCTATTATGATGATTGTAGGATTATTCAGCACAGGCAATGTGGCATTGTTATCTTTCATGAGTGGAGGATTATTCTGTTCTGTGATGTGGCCATGTATCTTCTCTTTAGCTATCGGAGGATTGGGCAAACACACCAATCAGGGCTCATCCCTTCTGATCATGATGATACTTGGAGGAGCAATTGTACCTCCACTTCAAGGATATATTGCCGACCATTACGATGCGCATAGTTCATACATCGTTACAGTTTTCTGTTTTGCCTATCTGGCCTGGTTTGCTTTTAAAGTTAAACGCATTTACGCTGCCAAGAACATCGTTCTAACAGAAACAACTGTTAAATCGGGCCATTAATCTTCAACTTTTTCAAACCTGGGCACTTCCCTGCCCTCTACTACAACTGTTTCAAAAAACATAGCCGCTGGTCGTACCCACAGGCTATGCTCTCCATATAACTGACGATATACTACCATTTCTTCAAGGGTTTCAGAATGTCTGGCAGTATCCAGCAATTCATAAAGATGGCCTTTGTAATGTTTATAGATATTTTTTTTCAATTTACTTTTTTTTATGCAAAGGTATGAAGCATATTAAAGAATTCAATTGTCTAAAAAAATATGAACCGTCTATTAATCCTCTTAAGCTTTGTTTTTATTTCCGCAGCTGATGCCCAGAAAGTGACAGTTAGCGGCCGCATTTCTAATTTAAACGCTGTCAACGACACCGACTTCATCTTGTATTTTAAGCAAGCCGGTAAAGTAATTGATAGTACCTTTAGTCGTACAGCTGGCTATTATTCAGCTGTAATCAATTCAGGCAGGTATGATATCGTTGTTTCAAAAAAAGCCTATCTACCGCAAACCATCTCAGGGATAACTTTGACATCGGTGAGAAACGATATCAACTTAACATTGCGACTTAGCAAAGCACCAGTTTACCGCGACCCAGTTGTAACAACGACTAAAGTTTTACATCCCAAAAGTGACACTTTATACCTGGATGGTGTCAGTGTAATATCGAGAAGCGGAAGTGGTACTGTTTCAAAATGTGGTATGGCTTCGTATTCTTCAAGTTCAAAAGCTATGAAGAAAAAACACAAAAAGAAAAAAAGCAAAAGAAAGTCGGGCAAGCGCAGGTATAAATCTAAAAGAAGCAGCACATCAGGCGAAAGTAAAAAAACAGGCATCAGAGGAGGTACTACTTTACCATCTTATGCCAAAGGCACTACGGCAACCGGGGATAGAGTGGTCGGCAGAGGCAGCAGAACCGATGGCACTCCAGATGCTGAAATACTAAGTATATCTATGAGTGAAGCAGATAAAGAAGCAACAGATCCTTTCCGTCCGGGACAGGTTACTGCTGGTCACTGGCGCGACCTTGATCACTGGAAAGACTGGTTAAAAACCAATAATGAAAAGACTGTTGCCCAGCACATGAAGGTTTGGGGCTTGTATCCGAAGAAATTAAATGTCATAAAAATAGCCAATCAGAATCATGAAATACTCCCTTTTGTTAAAATTAAACTCATGAATGGCTCAGATATAATATGGGAATCTGTAACCGACATTAATGGTCAAGCCTATCTATGGCCAATGGTTGAAAAAGACAGCATGTATGTGGATGCTAAAGACCTGGAAGTACAATATGCCGGAGGCACTTATACTATTTTAGATTATAAGAGCACATATCCCGATAATTATATAAGAATTCAAGCGAATAAGATATCATCACCAAAAATTGAAATTGGTTTTATGGTAGATGCTACCGGCAGTATGGGTGATGAGATAAGGTTCTTGCAGAGAGAGCTAATCGATGTTATTGGTCGTATAAAAAAAGAAAGACCGTGTGCTGAAATTTATACAGGCTCTGTTTTCTATAAAGATCACGGCGATGATTATTTAACCAGAATTCAGCCGCTGACTAAAAATCCGGTCAACACCATTGACTTTATTTCAAACCAGTATGCCAGTGGAGGGGGTGATTTTCAGGAGGCGGTAGATTATGGCCTTGAAGCATCCATCAAACAACTCAACTGGTCGGATTCGGCAGGCACAAAGATACTTTTCATCTTACTGGATGCTCCTCCGCATGAGAAACCGGAGATACAAGCGCGAATTAACAAAGCCATTCGTTTGGCTGCATCAAAAGGCATCAGACTTGTTCCGGTAGCCGCCAGCGGTATAAATCAGGCAACAGAATTTCTGTTAAAATACATGGCCATACTTAGCAATGGTGAATACTTATACATCACAGATGACAGTCAGATTGGAGGCAGACATTTACTACCAACCGGAGGAAAGAGTGATGTTGAATTTTTAAATGATTTAATGGTAAAGCTTATCCTTAAATATTCGGAGAATACCTGCAGTCAGGATGAGCAAATTATAAAAGATACCGCAAACACCATAGACAGTGCGCAGTTGCGCGAGCAAGTAAAGCAAAACGAACAGAATGAAATCATACTAGGTTCTAACTGGAACATGCGTTTCTATCCTAATCCTGCTTCAGACATCGTTTATTTCGATTTAAGCGAATCTGTAAATAGTTTGAGTATTTACAGTATGAATGGACAGTTAATGTACGAAAACAAAGCAGTTTCAGAAAAGCAGATTCAGGTCGACCTCAGTCAGTTTAGCAGCGGATTATACACTGTTAAGGTTTACAGAACCGGAGAATTAGTAAGTGGAAAGTTAGTGGTGATACACTAATTACATTCTTTCAGGGCAATGCATTCCGATTAGAGATAGCAGTTGTTTGATGATTGCTGCGGTATCACCAGCCAGTTTCAATCTAAAGCGTCTCAGGTCGGTGTTGCTTTCTTTCAGAATAGACACATCGTTATAAAGGCGGTTAAAGGCTTTAGCCAACTGAAGCGCATAAGCAATAATGATAGCGGGACTATAGGTAGAGGCTGCTTTAAGCACCTCTGCTTCATAGTCAAGCAACTTCTTAATCAGATTAATTTCACTTTCGCGGGCAGAATCAATGGAATATGAAGAATTGACATCTTCGGCCTGTGCTGCTCTGAACATACTTTGAATACGGGCGTAGGTGTATTGAACGAACGGACCGGTATCACCTTGCAGGTCGATAGACTCTTCAGGATTAAAGAGCATACGTTTCTGAGGATCCACCTTCAGAATAAAGAATTTAAGAGCACCCAAACCTAAGGTAGTATAGAGTTCATTTTTTTCGGTTTCTGAGAGATTATCAGTTTTGCCGAGTTCTTCTGTTTTCTCTTTAGCAGCAACAATCATATCAGCCATTAAATCGTCGGCATCTACAACAGTACCTTCTCTGCTTTTCATTTTACCGGAAGGCAAATCCACCATTCCATAGCTTAGGTGATGCAAACCATCAGACCATTCCTTACCTAATTTTTTAAGTATCAGAAACAAGACTTTAAACTGATAATCCTGTTCATTACCGACCACATAGATAGATTTCTGGCAGTGATATTCATCGTATTTTAACTGAGCAGTTCCGATATCCTGAGTGATGTATACTGAAGTACCATCGCCTCTTAAAACCAGTTTTTCATCGAGACCTTCGTCTGTCAGATCAATCCAAACGCTGTTATCCGCTTTTTTAAAGAACACCCCTTTAGCGAGGCCTTCTTCAATCAGGTCTTTACCCAACACATAGGTATTACTTTCGTAGTAGAATTTATCGAATTCTACTCCAAGATTTTTATAGGTAACATCAAAACCCTGGTATACCCAGGCATTCATCATTTTCCAGAGCAAGATTACCTCCTCATTACCAGCTTCCCATTGTCTGAGCATTTCCTGAGCTTCTTTCATCAGAGGTGCTTCTTTTTCGGCAATCTCTTTATCGGTACCATTTGCTACCAGATCGGCAATTTGCAGTTTGTATTGTTTATCAAACTCGACGTAGTACTTACCTACAAGGTGATCTCCTTTCAATCCACTTGAATCAGGTGTTTCGCCGTTTCCATAATGTTTCCAGGCCAGCATACTTTTACAGATATGTATGCCACGATCGTTGATCAGATTCGCTTTAACTACTTCGTAACCTGAAGCCTCCAGTATTTTTGAAACGCTGTAACCCAGAAGATTGTTTCTGATATGTCCCAGATGCAGTGGTTTATTGGTATTAGGAGAAGAATACTCCACCATTACTTTTCCAGAATTCTTGTGAGAAATTCCCAGAGAGTATGCAGCGAATCTTTCCAGCCAGTAGTTGTCGCTGATTTCGATATTCAGAAATCCTTTCACCACATTGTATCCATCAACCTGCTGAATAGTCTCCTTCAGGAAAGCACCGATTTCTGCGGCGGTATCTTCGGGCTTCTTTTTAGACAGCCTCACAAATGGAAAGCATACAAAGGTGAAATCACCTTTAAAATCAGGGTTTGTAGATTCGAGTTTCAAAGTC
>JBJTNS010000071.1:0-6344 GCA_046074245.1 Chitinophagaceae bacterium
GCCAGCGGTACTTTTAGTCTCATTGGCCGCCGAATCCATGTATACTTTATACTCTGATTGTAATGTCTGTATTTTATTATTCAAATTAGTTAATGCCAGCTCAAGTAATTGCGGCTTGATGTTACTGTCCTGACTCATTTAACAAACTGCTGACTGTATATGGTTTTACCAGTGTTTATAACTACAGTATATAATCCATTTGACCATTCTGAAGAATTGATTTTTAAATGACCGCTGGAGAAATTGAACTGTTGGTGATAAATCGGCTGACCAAGGCTATTATATATGAAGACAGAACTGGCCATAAAATTATTGGACTTCAAGTCAATGTTTAATTCGTCATTAACCGGATTCGGGAAAACACTCAGGTTAATTCCATCTATTTCCCAGAAGCAATTATCTAATTCATCTAATTCTCCGTTGTACTTATTGGCCACTAATCTAACGGCAATAAATTTAGCAGAATTAGCAATGTTACTCTTATAAAGTCCGTTGTTTTGTGGTATTATCGTTTCAATACGATACCATGTATTGTCTACTGTCAGTACTTCAATATAGAGTTCTTTAATCGTTTCGTATTCGTTGATATTATAAGTTATTTCTGCTTGTTCTCCTACCCTTCTGCATTGTAAATCAGCCCATTCTACAGGTAAGCCAACGCAAATAACAGACACATTTCCAGTGTTATTACTGGCGCAGCCCGTAGTTGTATCTCTCACTAGTAATGTGGTGGTATATGTACCGGCAGATCCATATAAAATCTGTCCTGGTGATATTAAGCCAAATCCTGAAGTATCATTCGGATTTCCTCCTGAGAAATACCATTCATATCTATAAGAAGACCCATTATTGTTTGTGGAACTCCAACTGACAGTATCGCTGCAAAAATTGCTTATATTAGAGATGGTTTCACTTGCCGGTAAAGCAATTGTGGTGATTGTCATAGTATCTCTTTTAATACATCCACTTAAAGTATCAGTTGCCATTAAAATCCTGGAGCCATTTGCCGATGCCAGAATCGAAACTGTATCAATTGTGTAAGCACCAGGTGTCCACAAATAAGTCGTATGGATGTTGTTGTTATAATGCTGTCCGATTCTGATGGATTGATTTCTGCAAACTAAAGTATCACGACCAGCATTGGCTACAGGTGTTGAGTATGATAAGGTTGATGCTGTATCAAAAACACCCTGACTGAGATTAAAGTAAGTACCACTTCCGCTTACCTGAAGTTTTAAAGCTCTCAACATGTATACATTGTCACCGCTTAAAGGAGAGTTATCAACCCAGGATGTTCCGGTACTACTGCCAATATTGGTAAAAGTACTATCAATGTGTTTGGCTCTGAAAATATAATAGGTATGAACAGCTGTGTCTGTAGACAAAGACCATTTTAATTTAAATCTGTTATTGCAACTATCCTGTACCACTCTGAAATTGCGTGCTGTAGCCACAGGCTGCATTCTGACAGTTGGATCACCCATCAACGATGAGTGAATTGAGTACATACTAAATGCAGTTGTAGGATATAGCGGGTACGCAAATCCATAAGAAGAATCGTTGTTATTCTGAGTTCTCATACTCGAATAACCAATCGTCTCTCCAAGTCCCATATGATGAAAAAACCAATGTGGTCTTCCACACCAGAAAGTATTCAAAACATTGCCTTTTGCAGCTAAAGGTGCTCTTAAAAAACTATTTGCGGTATCCCAGTCACCAAAAAACGAGCCCATAAATCCGGTAAAAACAGACTTGATGGTTTGATTTGTTGCGGCTAATTGAGTAGTGCTTCCAATACCAGAACAATTGGTATATGATCCGAAACCAAATCCAAAACTCCAAAGATAGTCCTGAGTATTTAATGTCGTACGGTAATCCAGATTGTATGTAACAGTGTCAGCAATTAAAACAGACATGTTTCTATAGGAGTTTGATGGAAAATGTTCGTTAAAGAATCCACCAGTGATTACAGCAGGAAAAGAAATATCAATATCCCACAGACAACGCTCTCTGATACTGACAAGTTTATGTCTGAAAGAATGATTCTTCGTAAAATATCGTTTAAGCAACTCTCTTTCAACATTACCAGTATCAGGTACATCCAGTTTAAAACTAGACATTTCAGACAAATCAATTCTACCAACCTGTAACTGAATAATATTGTTCATATCAGTCACATCAAATTTCCCATCATTCGGAACATTGTGATTCGCTGGTCTGACACCTAAAGTGTTTGTTACGAGTGAATCCGTCCATACCGGTTGAACCATATCACCATAGTATATATCGGTTGGCCAGGCGCCTTCGTGACTCGGACCGTAGCCAGAAATGGAAACGTGACCATCTGGTGGCCAGGTGCCATATTGTGAAAAATTGCCAGAATATGGAACTGCTAAATTACCAACCAAAACGACTGATTTTACATTTGTCGGATCCGCACTGTAAGTATTGTATATGTACGATTTAATTTGAGCTACTGTAGTGCTAGGTGAAAAATATTTAACAATTGTTTTCCATCCGTCACCAATCAAATCATTACGATAAGTTCTAAGTTCATTGCTTAGAAATGTTTTGTGGGTGCTATCAATAATGACTAAAATTGTCCCTCTGTTGCTAACCATGGGGAAACGGTGACCAGAGAATGCGTATCCATATACTGCCCAGCCGTCCGGACCATTGATTTTCTCAAACATATATTCATATGCTTTACCCGTATTGATTGTGTCTTTAAATGTAGAGTCTGTCGCTCCGATACTTTTATAAACACTCCCCCAGTCGTAGGCATCCTTACTTTTTCTGTACACATTCTGAGCAGAAGCTGTTGGAGAGCGATAAGGCCATTTGAATTCTAATATACTTTGAGTCGAATTATAGGTCCGGGATTTACAGGACACTTCTAGACTATAGGCTCTTACGGCCTGTGCTGATATGTTGGTATATATGCCAGAAACGGCAATAAGTGTTAAGAATAATCCTCTCAAGTTGTGTAATTTGATTTGTGCCTTACAAATATATACAATAAAAATGTCAATATTTTTACACTTTTCACCGTGTATTTACACTTATACAGTAAATTGTACAGCATCATTAATAAATTGTATTTTAAATATTTACGCAGATGATATGAAAACTAGTAATTATTTTAATATATATCAATAAGATTTAAACAACGTATTAAAAATTCTTAAATTCGATTAATCAGATTAAGTAAGTGTTATCAGTCTTTTCGAGTAAATTATTAAAGCGGCACATTGTATGAGCACCATTTAATATGAATTGAGTGATGCTGGTTGTTGAAGGTTTTTTGATTGGATTTACATCACCCCCAATCTGATAGCTTAAATGAAAATTAAATATCTCTTCCGGTGTATAAAATATCTGATTTGAGAGATTTTGTCTGATGCTTTCAATTTGCATATTATCATACAGAGTTGATGATCCGTTGAGCCATTTTGTTCTCCCTGGTATTTCGTTTATTTCAAGAATGGCTCCATCCCATGAAAGCTGATCGAGGTTCAGATGTCCGATACTGAATCTGCTTATTGTAAACGGTTCAATTTTGTGACTAAGAAGAAGTGATTTTAATTGGGTAATATCTTCATGTATCAAAAAATCATTTAGTATTATTCCTCTGCTAAGCTCATAAGGTAAATCCCGTTTATGTCTTGTTTTTCCTCCATTTTGCAAACTAATGACTGATTTTCCATTGAAACCGATCCATGTTCCACCGCTTACTAAATCTCTGGGTGCAAAGATGCCATTTTCTGAAAGTTCAGGAGCTGAAAATGCTCTGTCAATCTGTTCATCTCTCGAAAACGTAAACACGTCACAATTAGACAATTTGACAAATGAAGCGAGACACATTGATATTATAAAACTGTAAGTACAAAGTTACTTGTATTGTTTGTTAATAACTGTCTATAAAGTGTACATTTCTCAATTAGTTTTCCCCCTCACTAGCCTTTATATTTGTATTTTAATCTCAGGAAAATGGAAATCACAGGAAGAATTATTCAAAAACTGGACATGCAGAAGGGCTCCAGTGCAAAAGGCGAGTGGAAAAAACAAGAGTTTATCATTGAAACCAATGATAAATTTCCTAAAAAAGTATGCGTTTCTGCCTGGTCTGAAAAGGTAGATGATTTATCAAGATACAATATCAATGATACAGTAAAAGTATCCTATAATCTTGAAAGCAGAGAATACAACGGCAGATGGTACACTGATGTTCGTTCCTGGAAAATTGAATCTGCTTCTGGTGGCGGTAGTGCACCTGTTCAAACTGAAAACTACAATCAGGCACCTGTGATTGAAGATTTCGGAAACAGCGATACCAGTGACGATCTTCCTTTCTAAGCTTAACTGAATCTGTCTGTTACTATGGATAAGAAAAGTAAAAAGTTTTTATACGAATATTTAAACAATAATTCTCCTACGGGTTTTGAATCTTCAGGTCAGAAAATCTGGCTGGAATATATGAAGCCATACATCGACGAATATATCTCCGATGCATATGGTTCTGTAGCAGGTATTATAAATCCAGGTAAAAAATACAAGGTGGTTATCGAGGCTCATGCCGATGAAATCTCTTGGTTTGTAAAATACATTACCGAAGACGGATATCTGTATGTGACAAGAAATGGAGGTTCAGATCATATGATCGCCCCATCTATGCGTGTTAATATTTTAACAGATAAAGGAATAGTTAAAGGTGTATTTGGATGGCCAGCCATTCACGTTAGAAGTGGCGAGAAAGAAATCACTCCCAACACAGATAATATTTTTATAGATATAGGATGTTCTAAAAAAGATGAAGTCGAGAAACTCGGAGTCCATGTAGGTTGTGTCGCCGTTTTTGAAGACGAACTAACAGAACTCAATAATACATATCTCACAGGCAGAGCACTTGACAACAGAATCGGAGGCTATATGATTGCTGAAGTTGCCAGAAAAATTTCTGAAAACAATATCAAACTACCATACAGTCTATATATCGTTAATGCCGTGCAGGAGGAAATTGGATTACGCGGAGCAGAAATGATTTCAAGAAAAATCAAACCAGATGTTGCCATTATAACCGATGTCTGTCATGACACTTCTTCGCCTTTGTACGATAAAAAGAAGCAGGGTGATCAAAAATGTGGATTAGGTCCGGTTCTCACCTACGGTCCCGCCGTGCAGAACAACCTTTTAAAAATGATTATTCAGGTAGCAGACAAAAATAAAATATCATTTCAACGAGCTGCAGCAAGCAGAAGCACCGGAACAGATACTGAAAGTTTTGCCTATAGTGGCGAGGGAGTTCCTTCCGCATTAATTTCTCTTCCATTAAAATACATGCATACAACTGTTGAAACGGTAAATAAAAATGACGTTGACCAGGTGGTTGAATTAATATACCGATTCCTTGTTCAATTAAAATCCGGACACGATTTTCGCTATATAAAATAATGAGTGATATAATTGATGATTATTTAATTGATTTGCCTGAAAATAAGAAAATCGATTATTTAACGATTCATCAATTTATCATAGAATGCTCAGATTTAATACAGGTTGAAAAGAAATTTAATTTTCCTTTTTACACGTATTTCGGTTTGTTGCTTTATATTAACTTCGATAAGAAAGTTAAAATATTTTATATCGGATTTTGTAATGGTTATCTGATCAACGATTCTTCTCAAATTTTAAATCACGGTGATACTAAACAAATCAGAAAGTGGTATTATAAAAATGAAGAGCTTCTGGAAAGCCATTCTTATCTACTAAAAGATCTAATTTTACAAAGTATGCAAATCAATCGTTCAAAAGGAAAATACAAATGAAAGCAATTGCAAACAAGTTATTAATCGGTTTTTTACTATTGATTTCCAGGCTCCCATTTGCTATTTTATGGTTGATATCAGATGTACTTTATTATCTTTTTTACAGATTAATAAAATATAGAGTAAAAGTAGTTCGCAAGAATCTTAGCTTATCATTTCCAGATAAAAGCAAAGAAGAACTTTTAAGTTTAGAGAAAAAGTTCTATAAATACCTAAGTGATCTTGTGGTGGAGACTGTAAAAGGCTTTACGATTAGCCGGAAGGAACTGGAAAAGCGAATTGATTTTCAATGTGGAAATATTTACGATGAGCTGCACGAAAATCGTAAAAGTGCGATTGTAGTAATGGGACATAGTGGAAACTGGGAATGGGTTTGCAGAGCAGCCCCAATTTTTATGAAGAACCGAATAGTTGTGGCATACAAACCTTTATCTAATCCACATTTTGAAAAATTAATGTTAAGAGCCAGGACTGAGTTGGGCGTCATTCAGATTCCAATGGCACAGATTGGTAAATTCA
>JBJTNS010000072.1:0-3832 GCA_046074245.1 Chitinophagaceae bacterium
TATTGCCATTGTCGTCTGTAGAAGCAGATGGACAGCGCAGTAATGAAGTATTACCAAGTCTGGCTACTGAAGAGATCCCCTGGTTTTTTAAGGTAGATGGTACTACACCACCACTTAAAGCCGCTGTGTTACCAGCAGATACATCTAAAGTGTTGTTCTTGTTACGGTCGAACTGACCACCACCAGCGATGAACTGTGAAGAGTTAGTTTCTTCTTTCCAGTATGCCAGTAAAGCAGTACCAGGGAAGAAGCTGTATGATTCGTCGGTTGTGTCTTCGTCAAAGATTCTGCTAACACCCCAGAATACGTGAGAGTATCCGTTTTTGTCGATGATAACTTCTACTGAACCATCGCAAACACGTGGAGTGTCCAGCATTAATTTCTTGGCATTGTAAGGTGCATATCTGAAAGAATCTACAATGGTTCTTGTGAAAGTAGTTCCGTTGTCTGTAGATTTCCATAATGTAACATCTTTTAACTGGTCGCCTGTAACGATTGCAACGATAGAGTCTCTAACGTCAATTGCATACTCGTCGCCACCACCACTGTTGATTCTTGAACTATCATAACCTGGTAACAGGATATGCTGAATGTCCCAGGTTACACCACCGTCAGTTGAACGGCTATAGGTCATTGGAGCAAATACACCGTTGATCTGCGGAGCTCTTGGATCGCCAGGAGCCGATGAGTCAGAATAACTGCAAATCGCGTGGAAGTAATTGCCATTGTTTGCAACTCTCGCCCAGATTGGTCTTCTTTGGTTTTGTTGTAATACGTTTGATGAACCAGCAGTCCATGTATTGCTGCCGATTGCTGAATTGGTTGATAACAGGAAACCACCATTAGCGGCATCGTGACCCATCACCCATTCTTTGTTGCCGTTTACACCAATTGAAGGCCAGCCGATACGAGCTGATTCAAGTCTTTTTGTTGGGTTGCCAACTGTTAACCAGCTAGTACCATCGAAGTGGTTATAACCAGTACCACGTTTGGTGTAAGCATCATCTTCAGAAGTAGTCCATGCCACTGATACAGTTCCGTCAGGTAATAACATAACTCTTCTGCCTATTGACGCATTGGTCTGTAAATCGTAGTAAGTGCTACCTACTTTAATGAAGTTGTAGGTAATTAAACCTCTTTTAGTGTTGTTGACTGCGGCTGTACCTTTGCCTGCGTCAGTTGAGGTAACATCAACAGTAGTTGCACTGCTGCTCAACTTTTGAGAACCACCCACGGTTGTGTTGCCGAATTTTTCAACGTTTTTTGGACCTTGGCCCATCGCTAAAAACGGTAATACCAGAGTAGCAAATAGTAAATTTTTTTTCATGATTAACAATCTTTTTTGCTTTTAAAGGTGTAAAAATAGATGAAAAATTTCAATTATGAAATAATTTTCTAAATATTGAAATTCAATATTTAAACTCAATATTAACTATTTGTTATTCAATAGTTTGTAACAAGGGTTGTTGATAAAATTATAGCATGACTTCCTGTCGTTTTCAGCCAGCTTAAACCAGGCGTAACTGACTGGGAATTTCGGCGATTCTCAGAATTTTTACAACCAGTTCTATGATTAACTGACCTTCGTCTGTGCCAGAGTCATTTACACCTTTAGATCTTAAATCGTAATATTTAAGATTGCCGAATATCTGTTCAATCATCTGCTGATTGTAATTGTTGCCAGCTATCCTGTAGTCGTCTAAAAAGAATTCGTTGATGCCTAATGCAATAGCAATTTCTTTCTTAGGCTTATTTTTTATGGTGTTGTAGGTGTATACTTTAGAGAAGTAAGAATATAAATTGGCAATCATCGGGATGATTGAGTGGGCCTTTGTATTGTTGGCGAAATAATTGGCAATCTGTATGGATTTATTGAAGTTCTTTTCTCCCAGTGCCTTGTTCAGCTCAAACACGTTGTAGTCTTTACTGATACCAATGTTCTGCTCGATGTGCGGGATGTCTATAATGGCGACATCTGCTTTGACATTGATGAGCATCTTGTCGATTTCGTTGGCAATCTTACTCAGGTCGTTGCCCAGATAATCGCTGATTAACTGAACGGCTTTAGGGTCGATGTTGCGGCCTTTGCCTTTGATATAGCGTTCTATCCACGGAATCACTTCGTAATCTCGAAGGCGCTCTGAGGTAAAATGGGTGTATTTGCTGAATAGTTTCCCTACTTTTTTTCGCTTGTCTACTTTCTTACCCTTGTAACATAATACCAGAATGGTAGTGGTCATGGGGTTTTCAATGTAGTCTTCTAGCAGTTCGATGTCTGATAGGTTCTGCGCTTCTTTAATGATCAGCAACTGGTATTCACTCATCATTGGGTACCTTCTGGCAGCCATCTTAATCTCGAGAGGGGAGATGTCTTTACCATACGCAATGGTCTGGTTAAAACTCTTCTCTTCTGGTTTTAAAACCCTTTCTTCAAGTTCTTTGGTTATTTCATCAATATAAAATGTCTCATCACCCTCGAGCAGGTACACAGGAGTGAAGCGGCGGTTTTTAATATCGCCGATGATCTGATCGAATTTTATACTGGTGTTATTGGCCATTATTAATTAAGTTCGCAATCTTGAAACTGAATTTTAAGACTTACAATTTTAATACAAAATCTGAACAAGGTAATGCACTAATTTTCGACATTATAAGGAAAAAGTATGTGCGTTTAACTCCGGAGGAGTGGGTACGTCAGCATTTTATTCATTTTCTGGTTGAGGAAAAAAAAGTCCCAAAGGGCCTCATATCAGTCGAACGTGCCCTGGTATACAATGGTCTGAAAAAGCGTTTTGATATTTGTGTTTCAGATAATTCCGGCAAAATGCATCTGCTAATAGAATGTAAAGCGCCTCATATTGCCCTGTCTCAGCAAACGCTCATGCAGGCGGGTGTTTATCAGAAAGTTTTAAATGTGAAGTTTGTTTGTATCAGCAACGGAATGCAACATCTCTACATCAGCTTACCTTCTCCTGATGAGAAACCTCTGCTACTGCAGGATTTACCTGAGTTCCCTGAGTGGATTTAAACGGATTTCTCTTCTTCCAGTCGTCGCCTACTGTGTTCTCAAACCATTTGCCCATCGAGTTCATGGCCAGTCGGCTAATGCCCGGACGCATCCAGATATAGTTGAAGTTTTCTACCGCATGTGCGCCTGCATTTGCCTTGGCTTCTCTGGCGGTTCTGCCCATCTCAATCAGTTTAAACTGATGTCTGATGGCTGTTTTAATTCCGTCAAAAAGAATATTGAAATAAAGGTTGTAGGTAGAGTTGTACTGATAATCTAAACCTATGTAATGGATTTCCATGGCAGCTTTAGGGACATAGTAGATATGACTGCTGAAAGCGAGTAATTGCTGATCCCTGAAATACCCATACACTTTAAAATTCTCTCCTAAAGCCGATTTCATCTGAATGAAATAATCTGAATTGAGAATGCCGAGGGCCAGGGTCTGCTGACTGACGATGTTCATATACAACTCGTTGATGCGGTCTTTATTCTCAATCAGTTCTTCAATTCGCATATCTCTGAGTTCGAGCTCTTCGGCACTTTTAGTGATTTTTACAGCTCTTTGTCTGTACTTTCTACTGAGGTCGCCCAGATAGTCGTCAAAGTTTTTCCAGTTGTCTCTTATGTTAAGCTCCATGGTAAGGTCCTGATTAAAGGCCTTAAACCCATGACAGGTAAACTGAGTGGCTTTAAATTCTCTTGAACAATCTTTAACAAGAATGCCACAGAAGTTTTTTTCTGATTTCATCTCCTGTCTGTAGAGATTCAGGCAATCAAAAATCCATTCTTTTCTCTCTTTGTCTTTAAAGTAAAATCCCTGAA
>JBJTNS010000073.1:0-3048 GCA_046074245.1 Chitinophagaceae bacterium
TCCATGCTCTGAATCCATTAAACAACATAAGAAAGATCAGCCAGACACCGAGTGGATTGAAGAACGACCGAATGATAGTTCCCAGCATGCCTTTCTGATTGGATTGATAAATGAGGTTAGTGCGGTGAGGTAAGTTAAAAAACTGCGAGTAGTCGAAGCGCCCCGGATCAATAAGGGCGAGGGCAATACCGCGACAATGCAGCCAGGCATATTTAGAAAGATGCTGGCTCAGAAGTTTTTTAGAGGCCGTTTCGAGATATACCTGCTTATCGTGATAAGACATGTTTCTTGTTTCAATTTTTATGGCATCAATTACAGAGTCTGCTTTTACAGTTCCATATTCGCTCATTAATGTCACATACGTATTGTAGTGCAGTAAATTGATTGTGGTGATGGAAGAGTATTGAAAATGTCCTGTTCGGCGCTCGTTAATGCCAGAAATGGCAAAATAATAAAGCAATGGCAAGCAGCTGATAATAGTTTGTAAAACCTTAACTTGTTTACGTCTGACGAATAAGTATATAAGAGGCAGGAGAGCAGAGGCAAATAACAGAACTGGTTTGATGGAGAGACCAGCGATCAGCAGCAATGAGATCAACAGGAACGATTGCGTATTAAAAGGTTTCATCAGCAGCAGGTAAACTATAGCCAGTAAGCAGGATTGCAGCCAGATTTCGCTCATCACCATATTGGCATAAATCATTTGAGAAGTGCACAGTCCAATAAACAGAAGTGCTTGCCACCATTTGAAATTTGCCTGATATTTTTCAGCAATTTTAAGGCAGAGTCTGATAGCATTAAGACTCAAAAGATTTTGAACCAGGTAGGTAATAAAGAAAAACAGCCAGGTATTTCCGAAGCTCAGCCATTTAAAAGCTGCCAGAATTGAGGGATATAAGAAAGGTCTTTTTGTGAGCCAGTCGGCGTTAAAGGCAAAATTAGTATTCCAGGCATAGAGGGTACCTTTATTCAAAAGGTTATCAGCGGCGAACAGATATTCAGTACTATCCTGAATCAAGCTATTATGCAAGAGTATTTGTTTTAAGAAAAACAAGGCATGCAGGGCAGATATCAGGATCCAGAACCATTTTTTGTTCATGATTCAATGATACATCTTTTAGAGAATTTTACAAAAGCAAAAAGGCCACCCATTTCTGAGCAGCCTTTTGTGTGTGTATTCGCAGTTTAATTTCTTTGTTTTTATAGTGTTGTTTATTTAGTTTTTCTGATAGGTGATTGTATAGGTATAATCAACTTCGGCGATGGTCTGAACTATTTTGAGTTTTAAATTTGATTCATTTAGTTCAATCAGGCTAAGGTCTTCGTCATCTTCTGTTAAAATAGTTTCATCGCTGTTAAAAGACCAGGTACCACTGCTGGTTTGAGGTGATGCCGGATCGCATTTTGTTGCGCCTTCATCATAAATTAAGGTCTTGTCGGTATTGTATTTTACAAGATCATCTTTGTTGCAATCATCCATAATTGATAGGAGATCAGAAACAGGTGTTCCATCGATATCTAAAGGTGGATTAACAGTAAGGGAAACAACTTTCCAGTAGTGTGCACAGAGGAGTTCAGTTTTTGATTTGGGAACCGTAGTTTCTTCTTTTTTGCAGCCTCCTACAAATAGACTTAGAAGGACCATTGATAAAAGTAATTTTTTCATTATTGTTTATTTTGGAGTTGTTTTTACAGTTTTTTATACCATTGAACAAATGGGATGGGTAATGGGACGAATTCCGAATCTGTGTAAACTCCTGCAAAGCCGAATTGAAAGGCTTTGTCACTGGCTGTTTGAACTCTTAGACTTGGGATGAGTATGGCAGTAGTACCAGAGAAATTTTTTGGTGGAACGATAAAAGAGTCAAAAACAAGGCTCACTTTCTTGCCAACTTTGGTCATTCCTGCTCCCGAGAGCAACATTCTTCCTGAAGCATCTGTTGCACCATCACCAAACAACAAGGCACCGTAACCAGCAGTAAAACTGATATTACTTCTTCTGTCACCATTTGTGATACTGGCGAAAGGTAAAGCAACACTAAAAGCGCCTGGAGCTATCCATGTACTTGTACCTAGTAAAGCACCTACTCCCAGGCTTGTCTTTTTATTTAATGGAATGCTGTATTTTGCATTTGCAATAATTGGATTTGCGATCCATGTAGTCATTACGCCAACACTTAAGTTTTTGGATACCCCAAACTCAAAATCCGGTCCCCATAAATTCCACTGCACATAGCTTTCTCCTTTTTCGATGGGTAAACCATTTGTTGTAATAAAATAGCGGGTTGAGAAGATTTCGGCAGGAATATATTGACCGCTGGCATTTAGATCTCCAGACTCCAGGGCTTTGCGTGATTTAATTTGGTATTTAGGGATGGAAACTTCGCCTTTGTCTTTTGTTTTGATGAGTACCTCCTTAGCATCTTCAGAAATTATTTCACCAATAAATTCGCCGCCATCATTGGTGGTAATGACAAAGAGTTTAGTTTTTGTGGTATCTTTCTGAGCATAAGACTGAGAGCAAAGCAGCAGTAAAAGGAGAGTAAAAGCAGATTTTAGAAGCAGATGTAATTTCATATGTATAATGAATAAGCTGCAAAAGTCGAGTTCATGGTTTGGCGGGCAAAACGGGATTTGCGTATAAGAAATTTTGTTTTTGCATTTATTGCAAGTATTGTTTGTTTTCAAAACAATGCAAGCCCTATATCGTGGACCGTGGGTCCGACGGCTATACATCGACGGAACAACACCAAGGCTATGTGTTAAAAAAAATAGCGGCGATGTAATTGCGACAATGTACTTGCGTCGAAATCCTCGCCACAGGCGAATCCTTATTAAATCCAAATAAAATCCCCGCTAATCCCCGACAATCCTTTTAATCCCCGCCTGAACAAATTCATTCGGGCAGGCCCGCTTGGTTCCTTCTCTCTAGCGAAGCACAGTAATCACACCAATCATATTAATCATATACTCCCTGATGGCCTTTTTTTGTCCGTGGACCGTGGGTCCGACGGCTATACCTTCGCTCCCGCTCTCATTCTCGCTCTC
>JBJTNS010000074.1:0-4750 GCA_046074245.1 Chitinophagaceae bacterium
CCATTCCCAACATCATCGTGATTACTGGTCCACGCCATCTTTGCTCCCACTTCTCCATCTGTTCCAGAGATAATAACTTTCATAGCCGGGTCAATTTTTTTCCATTGCGACCATTTATCATGGTTTTCAAACAAGACAACATTCTGCCATACAGTTTCTCTGGATGCACTTATGTCAATTGATTTTTCGAAATGGAAATCCTTTTTAATAAAGGCTGCGGAAACGAGTCCCATTACTACAACGATGAGCAATACTAGACCCAGGATTTTGATGATTTTCATGATTGATATAAAATAAATGAGTAAGGCAAATGAAATCTTTAATTTTTACAAAAACAAGAAAATAATTTGCCACAAGACTTCAAAATTCTGAAATCCAGGAGTTTACAATACAAATAAAAGTATAGTTTTACTTATTTTTTCTGGCAATTGCTTTTTCAGCAGCTGCCACAACATCCACAACATCTAAATGGTATTTAGCCATCAGCTGGTCAGGAGTGCCACTTTCCCCAAAAGTATCATTTACCCCTACAAACTCCATTGGAGTTGGCAGATTACGAGAAAGTAACTGAGCGATGCTATCACCTAAACCACCGTTGTACATATGTTCTTCGGCACTTACCACACAACCGGTTTTTCTGGCAGAATTAAGCACAGCTGCTTCATCCAGCGGTTTGATGGTATGGATATTAATTACTTCAGCAGATATACCTTTTTCGCTGAGTGCCTGAGCCGCCTGAATACTTTTCCAAACAAGATGTCCGGTACAGAAAATAGACACATCTGCTCCTTCGTAAATGGTTACCGCCTTACCAATTTCAAACACCTGATCTGGTGCAGTGAAGATTGGCACTTTTGGGCGACCGAAACGCAGGTAACACGGACCCTCGTAATTAGCGATGGCGATTGTTGCTGCTTTGGTCTGGTTATAATCACAAGGATTGATGACAACCATTCCTGGTAACATTTTCATTAATCCGATATCTTCTAGGATCTGGTGGGTAGCACCATCTTCACCCAAAGTGACACCAGCGTGTGAAGCACATATTTTTACGTTTTTACCACTGTAGGCAATGCTTTGACGGATCTGATCGTAAACGCGACCAGTGCTGAAGTTTGCGAAAGTACCAGTAAATGGAATTTTACCAGCGGTAGCTAAACCAGCTGCAACACCCATCATATTGGCTTCAGCAATTCCCATTTGAAAAAATCTTTCAGGAAAAGCTTTTTTGAAGGCATCCATTTTTAAAGATCCGGTTAAGTCGGCGCACAATGCTACTACACGGTCATTTTGCTGACCTGCTTCTAACAATCCTGCTCCGAACCCTGATCTTGTGTCGTTACTTCCTAATATGGCTATTTCTTGCATGTATTAAATATTAATTTCTGTTGTATTGGCTGATGTGATAGTAAATTCTTTTTCGAAGGTATAAATGGTTCTGGTTTCAGCCTTACTTCTGCCAGCCACAATGTATTTACCTGGCTGCATTATAATTGTCTGATAGAAGGCATCACTTATATCTGCTACCCACTCCATTTTACCATTTTGAATTCTGTATATCGCACAAACAAGGTCTCTGCTCTTATTAATCTGCAGACGGCCTGGCTGTGGAATTGTTATGTTGCTGGTTTCGTTTTGAGATACCACTAAACTATCGTAATACAACCTTGGCACTGTTAGAATCTCCAGATCGTATGCACCAGTGATATATCTCTTGGTTGTGTTAAAGGTTTGAACATTGATTGTTTTGTGTTTTCCGTGCTGGGTAATAATGGCTTTCAGATCTGCATAATTGGTTTTACCCGTACAATTAAAAGCAATATTTCCCTGAGGCACATCAATTGGCACTACATTGTGTTTACCAACGATTAGTTCTACGTTTTTTACTTCTACCGGCGGCATGGTATGCACAGTGATATCGTACTTTCTGAGCGGATCAAGGAAAAGCGTATCGGGTACAGCACGGCCATTCATGGTGTGTTCAAAATTGTAAAGTAGTTTCTTGGTAGCGGCGTCATAGATGGTCATCAACACATTGGTTTCAACCGGACGAAGTTGTTTATCTAAGAGATTAATCTGGCAACTTGTCGCATTCATGGCCTGAGAAACGACAACACCAACAACCGTTTCCATTTCTTTTTCAGTATTGGCATCGTAATAGGTCCCGGCACAATCAAATTTCAGTTTGAATTGTTCTGATGAACCTAAGCCGATGATAAAAGGTTTGAGGAAAATGCCCTTTTTCTGGAGTGCCTGCGAGATAGCACATGGATCACCTGTACATTCTTCAAGACCATCTGTGATGATGATGACAAGGTTTCGTACACCTTTTTCTGCCGGGAAGTCTTTTTCACATTCCTGAAGAGAGTAGGCTATTGGTGTCCATCCTTTCGGCACCAGACTATTCACCTTCTTCTTCATGATGACGATATTGTTCGGAGCAAACGGTACTTCCAGACGTGAATCTTTGCAGTCTTTCAAATCTGCTGTTTTCTGATGTCCGTATACACGAAGAGCTATTTCTACATTTTTAAATGAGGCTAAAGAATCTATGAGTTTATTGGCCATTTTCTTGGCCACCTGAATACGGGTTGATTTCTCTATGGGCGTTGTCATACTACCAGAAGCATCAAAGATGATGAGGATTCTGGTTTTAGCAGGAGTTTTTGCCGGCGTTTGTGCCATTACTGATACCGTAAGTAACAGCAGGCATAGTGATAACATATGTTTCATATTACTGACAAACGCTTTTTTCATGGCAAAATTATTAGTAATCGCCCAGCGTTTCAGGTAGCTGATTCAAAGCACGTGCCAATTGCTCGTCGTTTGGAGGGATACCGTGCCATTCGTGACTACCCATCATGAAATCCACACCAGCACCCATCTCGGTATTCATCAGGATTACGATTGGTTTTCCTTCTGATCTCAGAGCTTTTGCTTTAACATTGGTATCCAGAATATCCTGCATATCATTGCCATTCATTTCAAGCACATTCCAGTTGAAAGCTTCAAATTTATTTCTGAGCTGATCAAAGCTCATAATTTCGATGACATTGCCATCTATCTGTTGTTTGTTATAATCTACAGCAACGATCAGGTTATCCAGCTTCTGGTGTCCAGCGTACATGATAGCTTCCCAGTTCTGACCTTCCTGAAGTTCACCATCACCCATATTGACATAAACAATATGCTGATCGCCATCCATCTTTTTAGCCAGAGCCATGCCAGCTGCAACCGACATACCCTGTCCCAGTGAGCCCGTTGCAATGCGCACGCCTGGTAAACCTTCGTGCGTAGTAGGGTGACCCTGTAATCTGGAATTCAGTTTTCTGAAAGTAGCTAATTCTTTCACATCAAAATAGCCACTTCTGGCCAGAACACTGTAGAAAACAGGACTGATATGACCGTTTGAAAGAACAAACAAATCCTCGTTTTTACCTTCCTGGGTAAAACCTGCAGGATTGTGTTCCATGATTTGAAAATAAAGAGCTGTCAGGTAATCGGCACAACCCAGAGAACCTCCCGGGTGACCGCTTTGAACAGCATGAACCATTCTAACAATATCGCGTCTAACCTGTGAGGCGATTTGTTGTAATTCAGAAGTACTTGGCATGTAATTTAAGTTGATGCAAAAATGCTGATTTTATCGCGAATAAAAAACCTTAAAAGGCATTATTTATAAACGATTAATAAACGATTAAATTAATTGAAAATCGTCTCTGTCCCTCAATACTGGAAATTGATCACGGTAATTGATTAAAGGTGCTTTCCCCAGATAAAACTGATAGTTTTTATCTTCATTTGAAAAACCAATTTCTTCACCCATAAAATTAACTATACATGAATTTCCGGCATGCTTTACACCATTGCCGTCCTCTCCTATTCTGTTGCAGGCAATCAGGTAACACTGATTCTCAATTGCCCTGGCTTTTAACAGCTGTTGCCATGCATAATTGCGCACCTCCGGCCAGTTGGCTACATAGATGAGCAGGTCGTATTCTTCAGTATTGCGACTGAACACCGGGAACCTCAGATCGTAACAAATTAAAGGGCAGATTTTCCAGCCTTTATACTCTACGATCAGTCTATCCCTTCCTGCAGTGTAATGCTTGGATTCGTCGCCAGGTGTAAACAGATGTCTTTTGTGGTAAAAATGAACTTTCCCTTCTGGTTCTGCAAAAGCCAGTGTGTTGTAATACTTGCCTGTTTCCGGAATATAATTCATGTAACTTCCTACAATGGCTGCCTGTTTTTCTCTGGCCATTTCCTGCATCCAGCTAAGCGTTAACTCGGCACTTTCTGCACCTAACTGCTTCGTAGACATACTAAATCCGGTGCTAAACATTTCTGGCAAAATGATCACATCAGTTTGCTCTACATTCTCCAACTTGAGCGTAAAGTGCGCCAGATTAGCTTTTATATCCTCCCAGTACAAATGCGTTTGTACAACTGTAAAATTTAAATTTTGCATAGAATATCCAGTGCTCTGTTTAGTGTATCATCTGTTTTTGCGAAACAAAACCTCAACACTTTATTATCAGTTTTACGCTTATAAAAAGATGAAAACGGAATAGAAGCAATGCCCTTTTCAATGGTTAAATACCTGGCCATTTCCTGATCTGACAAATGAGAATTTTCTAATTTCTCGTATATCACAGACTGAAAATAGCTGCCATTACAATTGATGAGTTTAAAGGATGAGCCCTTCAAACCTTTTCTGAACAAATCTCTTTTCTCCTGATAAAACGCC
>JBJTNS010000075.1:0-3700 GCA_046074245.1 Chitinophagaceae bacterium
TTCGAAAGGAGGATCGGTTTTTTTATTGCGATATTATTGAGGAAAAGGATTGCTCCATTTTTTTGCCGTGTAGACATCTACTCCTGAGAGGGTGTTTAAGAAGGCGACAACAGCATTGACTTCTTGAGAAGTAAGTTGAAGTTGTTGTCCAACACCATTGGGTTTTAATCTAGGGTCTAGATTTGCATTGTTAATGGCCGCATTTGTAAGATTGCCATAGTGGCCAATGGCGGTTTTAAGATCTTTAATCACCGCAGTATGCATCATTGGTCCGTTGACTTTTCCCTGAGCATTGGTCAGATTTCTTAGTGATGGAGCTCTGGTGTTGGTAAAATCAGGACCACCGTTCAGGCTACCACCAATACCATTGCTTTTGCTGTTAGGGTCTATGTCGAATTCGGGTGCATTATGGCAGCCGTTACATCCAAGTCCGCCACCAGTTCTTAAGCTATTGGCATCAAAAACAGGGGGCGTTAAGAAAAGATTTTTACCTGTGTTTTCCTGAGCACTGAAGTTAGGGAAATTGGCGTTTTCGTTGGCGACCTGACTTCTTCCGATATCATATTTTGAGTCGAAAGACTGAATGCTTCTGATAAATTGGGCAAGAGCTTTCTGCATTTTTATTTCAGTGATTTCTTCGCTGCCATAAACAAAGTTGAACAGCTCTTTATAGTAGCCGATATTACTAAGTTTAGCAATCAGAACATTGATGTCCGGGTCGCCATTCTGACCACTGTATCCCATTTCGTTGTGGTCTTGAATAGGCTTGGTAGTCTGGTCTTCGAGAGAATTTGCTCTCTCGTCCCAGAAGAATTTTGATTCAACACCGAAACGGGCATTGATGAGTCGCATGCTATGACGACCAGTTGTGCCGTTTACACCTTTACTGGCGATGCTTGTGTCTCCAAAAGCAAATTCTTGTTGGTGGCAGCTGCCGCAAGATATGGTATTGTTGACAGATAAATTTTTGTCATAGAAAAGTACTCTGCCAAGCGTTGCGCCCTTGTCTGTAATAGCATTAGAGCCAGAATTGTCTTTTCGGATATAGTTTGGCGTCGATTGGCTGGCATAGTTTTCCAGGTTATTAAGGTCTATTGCTCCTTTAAAAACTGCATCAATTTCAGAACTGTTTTGTGCTGATTCTGATGGAGATTTTTTACAGGCTGGCACTACTAATACTAATAGGTACAAGCCAAGGATGACGCTTAAAGTATAAATTCTTCTAATCATTTGTCTGTGTTTTTAGGGTAAGACAAAAGCAAATATAAAAGGTTTAAAAGGGATTTAAATTTTTTTTGTTCCGAGATATTACGAGTGAATATAGGGGATATTTTGCTTAATGGTAAAGTCGGTAGACTTTAATGCGGTCGTAACTGGTAAGCAGAGGCATTGAATCGACCATGTTTCGGATGCGGGATTCAAGTAAACTATCATTACAGATAAAATAGTCGGGGTGAGCGCCGTAGATAATATGATTCAATCGGGTGCTGTCGTGTTCTGGAGAGACCCGGTGACCGCGAAGATGCAACATGTATAGGATATTGTTGGGAGATGGGTCGATGCCGGCAACCACACAACTATTCCTGTTGATGGTGTTTAACTGCTTAATTTTAAGTCGAAGCGAATCGTAGCTTTCGGCGTTGATATGTGATTGTTCCCAGTAGTTGCCGGGCGTGTATCGTTCTTTCAGGTTGACACTGCCACCATTGTATTGAATAAGCACCATTTGAATAAGTCCTAAAAGCAGGATGATTTTAAGGTACCAGAACCTGGAAGATAGTTTGCTAATGGCTTCAGAGAGTGCCAGCCAGTTGATAACGAAAGCGGGCATCAGGCAAATGACGTAGTAATCGTGGTATTTAAACTGGTCGATCATCAGAAATAAAAAAGCCAGAGAGCCTAGTAAGTTGATGATAGAAATAAACCAGATTTCGTTGGAGATGTATTTTTTGAGAAAGACAGGGAGAAGAAGTAAAGCTGCCAGAATATAGATAAGAGGTTCAGAAAATGTTTGCTGAGGCCAGTTAGCAAGATAAATCAGCCAGGCAGTTTTGTAGTCGGTCCAGTGCTCGGGAATTGGAATTCGCATCATAAAATACTGGCTGTTGTGCGTTTGAGAGAGATGTCTGCTCCAGAAATACCAGGCGACAGGAATTAAACAAGACAAGAGTAGTAATCTGATCGCATTTTTTCTGTCGGCGATTTGAATATTTAATGATCTAAAAAATGATAGAGCAATTAAAGACATCATGCTGATGAGCTGAATGGCCACAGTAGTTTTAGAGGCGACTGCAAAGGACAGGCATAGTACGAAAATTAATTTCGCCGAAGCCGAGGTATAATTGGGTAAGAATGGGTGAGGTAAAAAAAGACGTGCGAAGAGATACCATGCGATGAGAGCTAGTCCTAATGCTGCAATATCTGGAATAAAACCCGCAGAGTAGAACATAAGGATAGGCGATGATTGGAGCAAAGCAATCAGAAGAAATGCTACAATAGTATTTACTCTTGTTTTAAACCAAAGGAACAGCGCCAGCATACCTGCAGAAAAAAAGCAAAAGCTTAAAAGGCGGAACCAGAACTCATCATAACCAAACACTTTGTAAAGGGAGGCAGATAAGAAGGCAGTTAGGGGTAATTCACATGAGACAATGCCATCAATGCAACGGTTTTCATTCACTTCAGGATAGAAGAAATTGAGACCATTGTAGTAATAATTCTGTGCAAGAGAAGCTCTGTCGCATTGGGCGCTCTGATGCACTCCAGAAGGCAGAGCATGAAAGTGACTGCTTATGCCGGAGACATAGCAGAATAAAAGCCAAGCCAGCAGAAAAAACAGAGCGGTATAGAGTTGCTTGCGCAGCAAATTATTTTTTAGAAGGAATAACAGGGACTCTGGTTTCTGCTATTTTTTTAATGCCACCATAGACATTTTTTATGAGTTGGAAACCATTTTTTTTGAGGATACTGGAAGCCATAATGCTGCTATATCCACCACTGCAGTATACATAGATAACTTTATTTTTATCAAGTTCGGCGATGCGGTTTTCTAATTCAAGCACCGGAAAGTTCAGGGCATCGAGAACATGGCCTTCTTTGTATTTATCTTCAGTGCGCACATCGATGATGCATTCTTCGCGGAAGTTGATATCGAGTTCAAATTCTTCAGGAGTAATAGAAATGATCATGTCTACGGGCAGATTAGCTTCTTTGTATGCTTTGAAGCCGCCATTGATAAAAGACAGATTGTTGTAGCCCATAGCGGACAGACGATCTGCATCATCGGTATTGTTATCTGAAGCAATGAGAATTGCGGCATTTTTATCGGGGAACAGGGCAGAGAATCGTTCTTCAAACGGACCATTGGTACCGACATTGATGCTATTAGGGATAAAACCACGTTCAAAAATATCGGGCACACGCACATCGGCAATAGGAAAATCGGGCAGATTACCAGGATCAACTAAATTCATGATGCAAATATAGGAAGATAAATTTTGAGAAAAGGCAGGGTGATGTATGGCATTGTGCAAAAAGATTGTAAATTTGCGACCCTTTAACGGAGAGTTGTCCGAGTGGTCGAAGGAGCACGCCTGGAAAGTGTGTATAGGCCTAAAGCTTATCGAGGGTTCGAATCCCTCTCTCTCCGCAGAGTCAAAGTACTTAAATGTACAAAAGCGTGTAAACACTGAGTTTCACG
>JBJTNS010000076.1:0-15787 GCA_046074245.1 Chitinophagaceae bacterium
GATTATCAGAAAGAGTTTAGTGCCATTTTTGATAATGACCAGGTGAGTGAAGATCCGACAGTATATATCAATATCACTTCAAAGTTAAAGCCTGATGATGCACCTGAAGCTTGTGAGAACTGGTTTGTTATGGTGAATGTGCCGCCTAATAAGGGTCAGGACTGGGAAAAGCTGATTGCACAAGCCAGAGCTGCAATACTGACCAAGCTTAGCAGACTATTAGGCACGGATGTAGAAAAATTAATTGAAACAGAAAACATCCTTGATCCTTTATCGATTGAGAAAAGAACCTCTTCATACAGAGGTGCCTTATATGGCAGCAGCAGTAATTCCAGGTTATCTGCATTCTTCAGACATCCCAACTATAAGGGGAGTATCGACCAGTTGTACTTTTGTGGAGGCAGTGTTCATCCCGGAGGTGGTATTCCATTATGTCTGAGAAGTGCTGAGATTGTCAGCAAACTGGTTTCCTAGTTTTTTATCGGCGAACGACTAATTTTGTCGAAGACATGATAGTCTGAAACAAAGTTTCCTTAATTTCGACCCAAAATCAGGTTAAACCTATGATCAAACGAGTTTTATTGTCCTTATCTCTAATCATCTGCCTCAGTTCGGGAGCCCAGACCAGTAACTTTACTTTAAAAGAATGTATAGAATATGCATGGATGAACAATCTGGATGTTAGACAGTATGTTTTAAACTATGAGACTTCAAAAATCGATGCTCGTCAATCGAGAACCCAGATGCTGCCTACACTCTCAGCTGGAGCTGGTCAGAACTATCAGTTTGGTAGAACCATCGACCGGTTCACTAATACTTTCGTTAACCAAACCATACGAACCAATAACATTAGCATGAATGCTAATTTTGTATTGTATAACGGCCTTCAATTTGAAAATGCAGTAAGAAATCAGGATGCTTTACTAAAAGCCAGTAATGAGAACATTCAGACGATTAAGAATCAGATTGCTTTGAGCATCTCAAGTGCATTTTTACAAACTATCCAGGCAGATGAAAATATTAAAAATGCAGAGTTTCAAATAACCACAACCAGCAACAGGATTGACAGAGCTCAGAAAATGGTGGATGCCGGAACTACAGATCTGAGTGCTTTATTAAGTCTGAAAGCTCAGCTGGCAAACGAGCAGTTAAATCTAATTACTGCACAGAATGCCAAAGCTTCGGCGATTTTAAATTTGAAAACTCTGATGCAGATGCCTTTTGAGAATGATTTGAATATAGAGATTCCGGTGGTATCAGGTGAGTTGATGATTAATACACTTGACGCTATGCAGATTTACAACATTGCTTTGGGTAATATGCCACAGGTGAAAGCTGCACAGTATCAGGCAGAGTCTGCAGGCATTCAATCAAAAATTAGCAGAGGCAATATGGCGCCGAGTATCTCGATGTACGGTAATATCAGTACGGTTTATTCTCAGAATTCCAAAGCCATTACTTCAGTGACACAAACAGGTACCCAGGTAATTGGTGTGACTCAAAATAGTAATGATGCAGTATTGCAGCCAACTTTTAACTATACCACTAAGACTATAGATTTTGGTAAGCAAATGAAAGACAATCTGGGTCAGAGCATGGGACTTAGCTTAAACTGGAATTTATTTGGAGGTTTTCAGGTTCAGAACCAATATCAGAAGAGTAAAATCAATATGCAGATCAGCGAATTGAATCTCACAAAAGTGAAGAATACTTTATTGTCTGATATTAATATAGCCGTAACCAATTATAACGCAGCTAAAGCAAGATATGATGCTGCCAGAAACAATGTGGAAGCGCAAAAATTAAGTCTGGATTATGTGCAGAAACGCTATGATGCAGGCGCATCTACATCATTCGATTTTATTCAGTCTAAGAACAATTTTTTACAATCACAAACCAGTGAAACACAGGCCAGATATGAACTTATTTTCAGAGGCCTGATTTTAGAATATTACAAAGGCAATCCAATAACACTATAATTACATGACAAAGAAAAAAATATTTATCTCCATTGGAGTAATCGCACTGATCTTTATTTTACTTGCTGTTTTCGGAAAGAAAGACAAAAAGGGAATCATGGTAGCGACTGAAAAAGCAAGTCTTCGCAATATTGTAGAAGAGGTAACCGCCAGTGGTACGATATATCCTGAATCGGAAGTTAAAATCAGTCCTGATGTATCTGGAGAGATCATCGACTTGTATGTTCAGGAAGGTGATACCGTTAAAAAAGGACAGTTATTGGTTCGAATCAATCCGGATATTTATCAGACTCAACTGGAACAGGCTAAAGCTGGTCTAAATAATGCCAAAGCAAACTCTGCTAATATTCAGGCGCAGTTACTCAGAACAAAATCGAATGTAGAATTGCAAAGAAAGAACTTCGAAATGCAGCAGAAATTGTTCAAAGAAAAGGTAATATCCCAGCAGGAATTTAATACAGCAGAAGCCCAGTATGAAATGGCCAGAGCCGAGTTACAGGCAGCAGAAAAACAAGCTCTTGCTTCTCAGTATAACACCCAATCAGTAGAAGCCAGCGTTAATCAGGCTGGTAAAACCTATAACAGAACCAGTGTCATTGCGCCGACAGATGGTGTTATAACAGGACTGGTATCAAAAAGAGGTGAGCGTGTTGTAGGAACTGCCCAGATGGCAGGTACAGAGATGATGCGAATTTCTGATTTAAGCAGAATGGAAGTAAGAGTAGAAGTCAACGAAAATGATATTGTTCGTATCAATGTTGGAGATTCTGCCGGGATTGAAGTGGATGCTTATGATGGTAAAAAATTCAGGGGAATAGTAACGCAAGTGGCTAATAGTTCTAAAAATAGTTCGGCTCTTGTCTCAACAGAGCAAGTAACAAAATATGAAGTAAAAGTTCTGATTTTAAAATCATCATACGAAGCAATAATGGCTGAGAATGGTGGTAAAATGCCTTTCAGACCAGGGATGAGTTCGACAGTGCATATTTATACTAAAACTGAAAGTAATGTCTTAACAGTACCTGTTGCTTCAATTACTCTAAAGGAGAAATCTGATAATTCAGGGGAGAAAGAAGAAGTTGTATTTGTGGTTGTAGATGGTAAAGCAGTTAAGAAGATTGTTAAAACTGGTATTCAGGATACCCGCTACATAAAAATTTTAGAAGGAATTAAGAAAGATGAGGAGGTTATTTCTGCGCCGTACGAAGCCATTAGTTTTAAAATTACCAATGGCGGCGCTGTCAATGTAGTTGACAAAGAAAAGCTCTACGAGGCTGCTGCTAAGTAAAAGGCATTGCTTCCTGTACATCCTGACAATTTTCGGGGATAAGCTTATAATTTTTCAAGGCTTTTTAGCGTTATCTTTGTGCCTATGAAGATAAAACGACTTTGCTTTTTTCTTTCTGTCATACTTACAAGTTCACTTTATTCTCAGAATAATGCGCTCGAAAGCAAAGCGCAAAGTGATTGTGAAAATTTAATTTTTAATACAAAAGAACTAACGCCATTTGAATTTAATGAGCGGTGCAGAACAGAATCTTATCCTTTTCTATCAGAAGATGGTATTGATTTATATTACACACATGATCAGGCTTACGATTGGTTATTTTATTCTCAGCGTGAACAGTCAACTGGAAAATGGACAGTTCCGGTGCCACTTCAGATAAGTAATTTTAAAGATAAAATTCGTTCATGCTATCTGAGTCAGGACAAAAGTGAATTGTATTTTATCAGTCAGGATAAACTCTATAAATGCCGCTCAATAGAAGGTTCAAGAACCGAATTTGGCAATGTTGAATTAATAGAAATTAATCATGGTTCATCAGTTAAAGGGCCATTATCCTATTTGAGTTTTACCTCAGATATGAGTCGCATGTATGCCTATGTTAATTTAAGTGGTACTAACACGATGTGCGAATATTCCAAAACAAATGACAATGTCTATACATACCTTAAAACGATCTCCAGCACAAAAAGAGAAATGGGGATGTTGAGTAGAAATGGCCTTGTATATTATTTTACTAACGATATTTTTCCAAATCTTTTGTTTTGCCGTAAACGCGAAAGTCTTGGTGAGGACTTTGGTCTGGAGAGTTATTTGGTGAAATCATTTGAATCACATCTGAATGTTACCCAGTTAAGGCTGGCAGAAAAAGCCGGCCTGATGACAGTAGTTTTATCAGAATCTGTATGGAACAAGAACGATTTGTACTTCACTTCCTTTAATAACTCAGATTCTGCCATCAACCAGTACCCGGTTTTTGATATTACAAATTTCAAAGCACAAGCTGCTCAGAACAGGAACAATGAAACAGTTTTAAAAGATGTATCGACTACTTTGCCTGTAAAAAAACGCGAAGTAATTAATACTAAAGGGGCTGAATTGTGCAAAATTGAACTAGGTCAGACCTTTCCCAATCCAGCAAAGAACACTTTTTTCTTCTATTACTATGTTACCTCTGAAGATCAATCAATTCCAGCACCTGTTGTAGTTGTTATGGATAATGCCGGAAGAACTGTTTATACCAGTACACTTGATGAGTTAAAGGGAGAAGCAAGGGTAATACTAGAAGATGTTAGCTCTGGCTCTTACATGATAAAAGTAGAATACAATGGAATGTCTTCTGAAATCATCAGAGTGAGCATCAACCTTTAATTCTTCAGAATATTGTTGAATGTGTTGATATCACTCACATTAGACGACACTTTCTTAAGTTTGATATAGATCAGTGAATTATTTGAAATGGCTGAAGCCAGAATATCATTTTTGTTGGCATAGTAGAGATTTCCTGAATAATCGGTAGCAATCATGTAATCGCAGTTGTTCGGCTCAAAATTGAGATTTCCTACCTGGATTTTAAAGACCGTGTTATAGCGGTTGTCTATCATGTAAATGTTCTTAATATCAATAGGCAAACCTTTCTGATCGGTATACTGTGCAATTAAAGAAGTATTAAATACCGGAGTTTGCGAATAGAACATTCCGAAAGTGCCGAGTTGATGAATTTTTAATTCTGGAAATTGTCCGTTCTTTTCCAGTAATGAAGTTTTTTCGCTGGTATACTGCCTGAACTCCTGGAATCTTATCTGGTTGAGATCATTAAATTCCAGTCTCTTTTTACCTACTATTTTAAGGTATTTGTCATAACATTTATTGAACTTTTTGAGCTGCTTTTTAATGATTTCTTTATTGTCTGAATCCGTAATATAAGCGATTAATTTTCGATAACCTTCATTGGTTTTAAGTAGAATTTCGCAATAGTCTTTACCCCGTGAGTAGCTTATTCTTACATCGTTGTATTTAACATTGCGAATGTAATTGTCATTAAACTCTTTTTTGTTGTCTGTGTTAACAGGAACATTGAAATTCAGTTTGCTGAAAGCTTTTAATTCAGGGTAAATATTCTGTTCCGTTTTATCCAGTAATTTAAAGTACTGTCTGGCTTTATTCCTCTCTTTGGGAATAACCTTCTGGATTTTAATGTAAGATTTGCCCTTTTTTATGCGAATTCCGCTTAGTTTACCATTCTGGTTGTATGTTCGGATCCATGTTCTGTCAAGGTCGCTGTAAAACGATTTGTTTTTAAATAGCAACTGACTTTTATTGTCTTTGTCGTTGAGGTAGGTTGAATGACTGCTTCTGAACCTGCTGTCAAAATTAGTTGTATCAAATAAGTACAGAGATTGGGTTGATGGAGAAGTTGTCATTTTATGGAAATCAATAGGTTCAAAATTTCCAGCGAAAATTTCATTATAAAAATTCAGATTTTGCCAGGTTGATGATTCGTAATCATAGAAATGAGCAATAGAGCTGTCGGCTGCTACAGGCATGTTGACTTTCATCTGATACCCCTCTTTCAGACGGGCTGCACTCTTTTCAGCAGTTGCTTGTATATTAAACAAAAACTGATTGGTGAACTGATTGCCACTGTTTGCCATATTCAGTCCGGCGAACAATATTTCAGTTGGTTTATTGATTTGAATAATTCTGATATAAACAGGGTCTTTAACAGGCTCGCTGTTTTCATTGATGAAACTTCCGGCAGCGATACTAACTGTCATACCACTCTGAGTATGAAGTATGGAATTGTTTCCCGGGTTAATAATAAAAATCTCTTCAGCTGGCCTGATAGAAGAATATGGTGAGTTAAATTCTGGAGTTACAGGAAAATCTGGAATAAATTCTTTTTTAAATGGGATAGTAAAACCATCTTCAGCGACAACATCAGTTTCAGACAATTGTTGAGAAACCAGTTCACCTTTGTATAAACTCTGTAAAAAATCGCGCTCGTAGTCGCTCAGAGTTCCATTATTTGAACAATAAGAAATAGCAACAGCACTGACCAGGTCGGAAAATAAATCAAACATAATGCTGATTTTTTCTTCACTTAAATCATCTATACCCTTATTGGTAAATACAGAAAGATTGTCATAAAGGATCAGTTTGTCCAGCATTTTCAGAGAAGTAATTGACTGAGGTAAATCTGTTACTCTGTCGACACTTAATCCAAATTGCTTTAGCTGGCCCTGGTTGTTTGTTACAATAGATGCAATGGCATTTAAATCAGCTGGCAGAAAATCGCCAATGATGTGCAGTTCACGAAGGGTAGGTAATTTCTTGAGTGCCGCTGTAGATTCTGGTTTGCCAATAATATACAGGAACAATGTCTGAAGTTTTGGAAGTTCTTTTAAAAATTGTAACTGATCGAGTTTTTCTTCAGAGATACTGAGATGCAGGATTTCGATATCTGTGCAGGAGTCAAAAGTTTGTTCGTTGAAGTTTCCATGGTAATCTATCAGATTGATTTCCTTAAGGCCATAACATTGTCTTACAACAGAAAGTGCCTGATTAACTTCTGATGTATTACTGATTTTTAAAGCTTCAATAAAATTGTAATCACTTATACCTGCTGTAAAAGTGATAATATCCTTTTCTGAGGAAATATTCAGGTGGTCGAAACGGTATGTTTTAACCTCTTTGATATTGAAGTAATCATTAATTTGTGCAAACGAGTTGACACCTGTGAACAAAATGATAAGTAATATGGCTCTGAAAAACTTCATTCTATGCCTGTGTATTGTATTCTTAAATGGTATAAGTCTTTGATAGCAGCCTTAAAAGGGGCTACTATACGCAAAGGTATTTTAATTTCAGCAGAAAAGCACGATGGGTCGTGCTGGATGATGGTTTGGAGTTGAAATTGTTTGCACACTCTGTAAATATCTTTTTCTTCACCGAAGTTACAACTTAAAAGGTATTTTTCAGTGATTTCATGGGTTTTAAGCGGGCATAATTTCAATACTTCTGCAGCTGATTCACCGTATGCTTCAATCAGTCCGTTCACTCCCAGAAGAGTTCCTCCGAAATACCTCACCACAACAACCAGTGTATTGGTCAGTTCCATTTTCTGAATTTGTCTCAATATAGGCTTTCCGGCAGTTCCGGATGGTTCACCATCATCGTTGGCTCTGAATGCGCTTTTATCCATGCCCAGAACGTAGGCATAGCAGTGATGAGTTGCATCAGGATATTGCATTTTCAGATCGGCTATTATGACTTTTATCTCTGATTCTTTTTCTACCGGAAAAGCAAAGGCATAAAATTTACTGCCTTTTGATTTATAAAGTAAACTGGCCTTCTCTGTTATGGTAATATAGGAATCGCTGAAAAGCATTATCTTTTGTAAACTGTTAGGATATCTTCACCAAGATCGCTAACCTGAGAGGGTGGCAAAATGATGTCAGGTGCTGTAATACCAGATTCAAGTTTCAAGTTTTTAGAACTGAATCTTCTCACTTCATCGTAACAATCGGCGTTGATAAAACTATTGATGAGCTGGGTGCCGCCTTCAACAACCAGGCTACCAATTTTAAGTTCATGTAATTTTTTTAGAATGGTAGAAACTGAGTTATTGTCAATCTTTACGTAATAAAGGTTGTTTTCAGTGCCATTTTTCAGCCCGTTTAAGAGGATTGTTTTCTGACTGGTTTCAAAAAAGTGTAAAGGCATTCCAGCAGAGCGCAAATTGAAATCGATGGCAATGCGTATAGGGTCTTTGCCATCTACCAGTCTGGTATTTAAACGGGGATTATCCTTTATCAGAGTATTCGTTCCGACCATAAAAGCATCTTCTTCAGAGCGCCATTGGTGCAGGAGTATTTGCGCATCATTGCCTGAAATTTTTCTGGTAGTATCGTTTCCAATAAAGCCGTCTTTTGATTCAGCCCATTTAAGAATGATATAAGGTCTTTGTTGAGTTTGATTAGTGAAAAAACGTCTGTTAAGTGATTGTGCTTCTTTTTCAAGAACACCAAAAACCACTTCGATTCCAGCATCTTCCAGCATTTGTATTCCTTTTCCGGCTACCTCAGTAAAAGGGTCTTTCGTAGCAATTACTACTTTTTTTACTTGTTTTTCTATCAGAAGAGAAGCGCATGGTGGCGTTTTGCCGAAGTGAGCGCATGGTTCAAGACTAACATAAACCGTAGAGTTTTTAAGGATAGTATGATCCTCCAGTTGCTGAATAGCATTTACTTCAGCATGTGGTCCACCATACATCTTGTGATACGAAGCAGAAACTACCTGGTCATTATGCACAATAACGCAACCCACCATTGGATTGGGGGAAACTTGTCCGAAGCCTTTTTGGGCTTCATTCAGACACATCTGCATGTATTTTTCGTCTGTAGTTGTTATTCTGCAAAAATACTTAAAACTTTGCAGACATTTTGACAATCAAAGAAGCATACCAGTCGACACGTATAAAACTCAGAGAAATTTATTCTGAAACAGAGGCTGATGCCATAGCGATTTCTCTTTTCGGAGAAATATACAAAGTCAATAAAACTCAGTTAATACTTCGTTCTGAAGAGGTATTTGAGCAGGAGGAACATCTTAATCAGATTCTGAATAGTCTTCTTGAAGGCAAACCATTACAGCATCTGATAGGATATGAGTATTTCGGAGGATTAAAAATAAAGGTGAACTCAAAGGTCTTGATACCCCGGCCTGAGACCGAAGAATTGCTTGAGTGGATGATGCAGAATACTGCATTAAAATCAGGTAATGTGGCAGATATTTGTACGGGTAGCGGATGTATCGCTTTGTATATGAGAGCTCACTCAAAGTCGTGGCAGGTGTTTGCAACAGATGTATCAGAGGAGGCGTTGTCAACAGCAAAATCGAGCGAACAGGAGATTTTTGGGAACAATGCCATTCATTGGGCAAAGCACGATATTTTAAATGATAGATGGGAAGCCACCTGGCCTGATCTGGTAATTTGTAATCCGCCTTATATCGCAAGGGAGGAATCAGCGTTGATGACAGCCAATGTGCTTCAATACGAACCACATCTGGCATTATTTGTTGAAGATTCTGATACATTGTTGTTTTATAAAAAAGTTATTGAAGTGTTTTCTGAAACTAAGTTTCCGGAGATCTATTTTGAGTTGAATCCATTGACATCAGAGGGTCTCAGGGCATATTGCGATGTTAATGGCTATCACATACAAACCGGGAAAGATATGCATGGTAAAATTCGGTTTGCCCGTATTACAAGATAAAGCATTAATTTTGCGGCGATGCATATTTTTAAAATTGATCGTGCTAAATCGGAGGCCCCATTAATTGCAGCATTTGCAATTTTCGGATTATTTGTAAGTATAGCTTTCTATCCTAAAATTTACTGGTATAGTTTTTTGATATTTCCATTGCTTGCTGGTTCTTATCTCTTGCTAAAAAAAATGAAGCTGGGATTATTTGCCAAACAGTGTTTTCTGATTTTAGACGAAGAGGGAATGCGTTACTGTTTTAACTTGTTTCAGCAAGCCAAGAGTGTACAATGGAGTCAGATAGAAAAGGTCAACTACCAGTTATATGAAATTAATTTTAAATTATCTGTTAGTGGCGAGATTCTGTCTTTCCAGAAGTCTTATCTGGACAATCCTGACGATCTTGATAAACTGGTCGAGTTGATCAATGCCAAGTGCACAATCATGTAAGCCTTAAGGCTGAATAATGATCTCGGTATTGGTTAAAGCGTGATCAAAAATTTCTTCAATTTCGCTATTGTTGACAGCAATACAACCCCGGGTCCAGTTATCTTTCCAGTGAGTTTTCGGGTCCTGAGTAGGCCACCACAATCCGTGTATAAAGATATCTCCTCCAGGATTTACACCAGCTTTTCGCGCATTCTCACGGTCCTGATCGTTGGGGTATGAAATTTTCAGAGAGCGGTGACCGCGACTTTGAGGGTTCTTATAGGTGATGGTATATTTACCTTCCGGAGTTTTATTATCGCCTTGTTTTTGTTTATGTCCGAGCGGATTTGCCCCTAAAGAGATCCTGAAAACTTTAAAAGTATCAGCGAAATACACATATAATTTCTGAGCAGATTTCTTTACTACGAATTTTTTGATGTCAGCAGTAATAGCGATGATTCTGTCTTCCTCTGCAATTTCTGGGAGTTTAGGCTGAGCTGGTGCAACTGGAGTGGTTTTAGTTTTTACAACAGGAACAGAAGGAGCAGCTGGTTTTGTTTTAGAACCGTAACGGTAGATTGTATCACGGTATACTTTTTTGGGCCCTGGACCTCCGGCAAAAGTGAAACTTAAATTGACCACTAAAATCGCCAGGAGAATCCATATGATGGTGGTAAGTTTCATACCCATGTAACGCAAATTGTTTGCCATTTATTGCAGAGATTAATAACTGAGGTAAATTAGACAGGGGCGACTTCAGAATTTGATCTGTTTTTGATGAACAGTAACAGAGCCAGTGTGATAAGACCATTTACCAGTATGAGTTCGTTTCCAAAGGCATACCCTCCGAGAAAGTCTTTGCTGTATTTCGAAAGCAAATAGCTGATTACAGGTGATACAAGACAGATATAGGGGATCCACTTATCCTTGTAGTTTATTTTAGTAAATAATCCAGCTGTAAAGAGTCCAATCAATGGTCCGTAAGTCAGGGTAGCAAGACCTAAAATAAGGTCGATTGTAGAGCTGCTGTTCAATAAATATTTCAGCAACAATATCACCAATAAAAGTGCTACGGCAAAACCGATATGTACCCAGTGTCTGATCTGATTTTGTTTTTTCTCGTTGATGTCGTCTCTATTGCCAAAATTAAGAAAGTCGATGCAGAACGAGGTGGTTAAAGTTGCCAGCACAGAGTCGGCAGAACTGAAAGTAGCAGCAGTTAATCCGATGATAAATGCCAGGGCGGTAAAAGTACCGAAATAATTGAGGGCCAGACTCGGGAAAACTTTATCTGTTATGACTTGTCCATTTTCCATAGGAAGAGCAATGCCTTTTGTTGAGGCAAAGTGGTAGAGAAGAATACCCAGGGACAGGAAGAAAATGTTTACGAGCATCATAACAAAACTGAACCAGATCATATTTTTCTGGGCATCTTTCAGAGATTTCATGCTCAGGTTTTTTTGCATCATGTTCTGGTCAAGACCAGTCATTGCCACCGTAAATAAAGCACCACCGATAATGTGTTTGGCCCAGAAACTGGATTTCATCGGGTCTGTTTCGATGATCTTACTCATCGGACCATCTTTTACCACATGAACGATATCTGAGAGTCCCATATTTAATTGTCCTGCTATGGCAGAGATGGCCAGTACCACACCCAGAATGAGAAATAGCGACTGAAAGGCATCGGTGTATACGAGGGTTTTAATTCCACCCTTATAGGTATATAACAACATGAGTCCGATAAAAACAGCTGTTGTGAGAGCAAAAGGAATGTTGTAGGAATCAAAGATAAATGTTTGCATCACCCCGATGGCCAGCATTAATCTGCCTCCGGCCCCAAGTAATCGGGAAACGAGAAAATAGAAGGAACCTGTCTTTTGTGCATTGACACCAAATCTCTGGCGCAAATAGGTATATATGGAAACCAGATTTAGTCGGTAGTAGAGCGGTAGCAGAATAAAAACTATGATAAAATAACCGAGGAAATAGCCAAATACAACCTGCATATAGGTGAGTGATACTTTCTGTACGGCGCCAGGGACAGAGATATATGTTACGCCACTCAGAGAATCACTGAGCATACCAAAGGCTACAAGGTACCAGGGAGATTGTTTGTTGCCTATGAAATACGAAGCAGAATCTACTTTTCTGGAGGTGATTTTACTAATAAAAATCAAGGCGGCGAAGTAACAGATAATGATGGTAAAAAATAGTCCTGCAGACATAAAATATGAGTGTCTTGTTTTGGGGTTTAAACAATCAAAATTAGGTTGAAATAGAGCAACAAACAAATTAAGAAAGCAATTGTTGTCTTTTATTGCAGACTATTGTTATTTGCAACTTAAAACAGTAAAGTGTTATGATCAATAAAACCAGGGAAGAATGGCTGAATGAGCTTGGTGAAGAAGCTTACAGGGTGTTAAGAGAAAAGGGTACAGAACGTCCTTTTAGTGGCGAGTATGATAAGCACTGGGAGGCTGGCGACTATGTATGTAAAGGTTGTGGCGAGCTTTTATTCACTTCAGCAACAAAGTTTGATGCGGGCTGTGGCTGGCCAAGTTTCTATGAGGCTGCAGACAAAAGTAAGGTGATAGAAAAGCGCGATACCAGTCACGGTATGATCAGAGTAGAAGTTTTATGTGCCAATTGTGAGGGACATCTGGGGCATGTTTTTCCAGATGGTTATGGAACACCGAGCGGATTGCGTTACTGTATTAACTCAGTAAGTCTTGGATTCAGAAAGAAATAATTACTTCTTTCTGAAGAAAATCTTAATCGGAATTCCGTTAAAATTGAAGTTTTCGCGAAGTTTATTCTCCAGGAAGCGTTTGTAAGAATCGTTGATATACTGCGGCAGGTTACAGAAATATGCGAAACAGACAGACTTGGAAGGCAATTGCTGAATGTATTTAATACTGACAGTTTTACCTTTAATATTAGGTGGTGGTGTTGCCTGAATAATTGGCAATAACAACTCATTAAGTTTTGAAGTTTTAATTTTAGTAGATAATCTGTCGTATACTTCGCAGGCTGTTTCAATGGCCTGATAAATTCTTTGTTTGTTAAGAGCACTGATGAATAATACCGGATAATCCACAAACGGGGCAGTGCGTTTTTTGATATGCTCTTCGTATTCTTTGGCAGTGTTGGTGTTTTTCTCGTAGAGGTCCCATTTGTTTACTAACACAATTATTCCTTTTCCATGTTTCTGAGCAAGGAATAAAAGGTTTAAATCTTGCGACTCGATGCCATTTTGTGCATCCAGCATAATGATACAGATATCGCAATTTTCAATAGCTCTGAGACTTCGCATCACAGAGTAGAATTCTATGTTTTCCTCTACTTTTGATTTTTTACGAATTCCTGCAGTGTCTATCAGGATTAGATCCTTACCAAAAGCATTGTATCGGGTGTGGATGGAATCGCGGGTAGTACCAGCCACATCGGTTACGATATTTCTGTTAAATCCGAGAAGTGCATTGATAAAAGAAGATTTTCCAACATTGGGTCTTCCTACAATGGCAATTTTAGGGAGGTTAACTATTTCTTCGCTGATGTAATCTTTGCCATCGTCTTCTGGCAGTAATTCAACAACTTTATCCAGCAACTCACCTGTTCCGCTACCTGTAGCAGAAGAAATCGGGAATAATTCGCCAAAGCCCAGCTGATAGAAGGCAGCAGTTTCAGTGATTTGTTCGTGATTATCAACTTTATTTACGGCAATTAGAACAGGTTTTTTAGATTTTCTAAGAATTTCGGCAAATTGTGTATCCAGGTCGGTAACTTCGGTTTGCACATCCGTCATGAACACTAAAACGCTGGCTTCTTCAACAGCAATTTTAACCTGGTCGCGGATAGCAGCTTCAAACATGTCCTTACTATCTTTCACATATCCGCCAGTATCAATCACTGTGAAGGTTTCACCATTCCACTCACAATCACCGTAGTGACGGTCGCGGGTAACGCCGCTGTAATCATCTACAATGGCTTTTCTTTCACCAACCAATCGGTTAAACAAGGTTGATTTACCGACATTCGGTCTTCCTACAATGGCTACAATTCTTGACATTTGACCTGCAAAGGTAAGGTTTTTAAGCGCTATTTCAAATTGGCTTTAAAAATCAGGTGATTAGTAAAATAAATGCAATATATTTGCGTTAGACTAACTTTAAAATGATCAACTTATGCAATTAAAGCTAAAACCATCTCTGATTTTATTACTTTTCATTTCTTTTTTAACGGCCAGTGCACAGAAATCAACCCGATTTAATGGCAAGCCTTACCTCATTTATCCTCAGACGATTGATGTAGGTTATTCGGGGATGCAATTCACAATTAATGAATCATCTTTAGAATTTTATAATTACAATATGCCGCCAGTGATTGGGGCTGTAGAAGACGGAGAATATCTGATGTATTCTACTTCTTTTGATTTAAAGAACAAAAGAAAAATAGGAAAAGAGGTAGTTTATGATACTATTTACCATGTTTTTGCAACAGTTACGATCAAAGGCAATAAGAAAGAAGGTATTGCCAGATTTTACTCAAGGGAAAACCAGATCAAACCATTTGCTGAACTACCATTCCAGAACGATATGATTAACGGGCCTGTCAGAATAGTTCAGAGTTCAAGCAGATATTATCCAAAAAGAAGACATTATGATTATTACGGAAGTTACGATTATGAAAGCGATTACGATTATACACCTGGTGGTAAAATGAAGTACAATGCTTTTGTCTTTGAACTTAATTTTAAAGATGGGGTATTAGATGGAGTACAAAAGGTGAAATCGTGCTATGGCAAAAGAGATACTCTGGAAACCAAATCGGTAACAATGTCGATGGGGCAGAAATCCGGAGCATACAAAAGGACAACATATTTCCTTAAAAAGAAAAAGCCAGCTATTTATCAAACCACCGAAGGAGATTACTTAAAAGGCGAAGAGGAAGGTGTATGGAGAAAAACCTATCAGCAATCCAAAACAATGTACACGCTTGAATTTTACAGCAAAGGCAAGCAAACTGCCAGGGTTTATTATTTTGACGGTAAACTGGAGAGTAAAACATTGTATGGCAAAGACAGTGTAATGAAATACGCCAGTAACTATAAATCTGATAAGCATATTCCGATTGTGAGAAATGAGTACAGTTATTCTAGTGAATTAGGCTATTCTAATTCAGACTACGTGTATTTTGATTATGATAAAGAAGCCACTTCTTTTGAATATACCTATGCCTTGGGTGATTCTGCGCGCTACAACTATTATAAACTAACACAGGGTTACAGAAACATAAAAGATACCATAATCAATGGATATTATGTGCAAATTAGCACTTACAACCGATGGAAAGGATATAAAAGTGAAGTTGCCTACCTCATAGATTCGTGCTCGAAGAAGCATCAGAATAATTCTGAATATGGCTACAGACGTTACGATGACTATAGTGATGGCAGTACTTATTGCAAAACGGAGTTATGGGATAGATCTTATGGTAAAAAAGGTATTACAAGCACTGTCTATACCTCAACTTACGATAAATTATTTACCGGAGATTCTTTGGTATCTAAATTTAAGTATTCTTATAAAAAAGGCGCATATCTGAGTGAGTCTTTCTACCAGATGGCCCTGGATTATAATTATCAGAATTCAAGGTTTACTAAAGGGAAATATTTCAATTATCAGAGTTATTATGTAGTTACTGGCGGATACAAGGACGGCAGGGTTTTAAGAGTGATTAAAATTCCAACACATTATGATACATTAACTCTGACAGATACCCTGATGTTAAAAGGGAAAAAAATGTACAATTTTGATGAAAATTTC
>JBJTNS010000077.1:0-5789 GCA_046074245.1 Chitinophagaceae bacterium
CATCGGTAAATGTAATGCAACTAATATCACCTTAAGCCGTAAAGCTTTGGCTGATTTAGCATTAAACCACCCAGAAGCTTTCAAAGCAATTATCAACGAAGTAAAAGATGCAACTCCTGTATCAAGACCTGATAACGCTCCAAAAGCTAAAACTACTGCTGCTCCTGTCGCTAAAGTTGCTGCTCCTAAGAAAGCTGCTACCAAAAAAGCTGCTCCTGTCGCAGAAGAAGCTGCTGAAGTAGTTGCTGAAACTCCAGCTGAAGAAGCTCCGGTGAAAAAAGCAAGAGCTACTAAAGCTAAAAAAGAAGAAACTAAAGACGCTGAATAAGCTGATTTATATTCAATATTTAAAGGGAAGTATATACTTCCCTTTTTTTATGCCTTAGCTTTTCTAAGCCACTTTCTAAAGGTTAATACCAACAATCCTAAAACTGCTGCTATCCAGCCAATAAGCATACCAGTTGACATCCCCTTTTGGGTATCTTTAATCTTATCTTTAACTGGTATTACTTCTCTTTCCTGCTTCACTACTCCACTATCCTTTTTTGTATTTAGCAGCGAATCAGAAATAGTGTAAACTTTTAAACTGTCCCACGACGGTTCCAGTATTTGAGTTACCGGGTAATTAATTATTGTAATCGGTGCAGGAATTCCCATTACTATCTGTGGATGAATTATTCGATTAAAGTCGATTGGAAACAACTCTATCGGTTTAATTGCCCATACTCCACTGGCATTAGTAAACCCTATTTCTCCCAGTCCGAATGTTACTGAGGTAAAATGAAAGGAATCGCCAAGATGGTTGTACAAATCGATTTCAGCAATATAATTATTGTACTGCGAAGGAATACTTATACTAAGCATATTGGTGCTGTCCACCAATGTATCTATTGAAAAACCAGGCATTGTCATTCGCATTCTTGAAATACTGGTTTCAAAACTCAATGCCTTTTCAAATCGTATGCGAACGATTCTGTTGATCTGTGCAGGATTCAGAATTTGCGTTTGAATGCCGCTGTCTCTGCTGACTTGAATATCGTTTTGAGCTTGTAGTTCACTTGAAAGCACCATTAACATACTACAAGCTGCTACAGCCCATTTAGACGTTGATGCGCTTTTATGATCTAAATCTCTGCCAGTTTGTGCAGTATTAAATCGTCCGCAAACCTTGGTATCTTCTCTAAAAAACCGGACAAGTTCAGCATCTGAATATGAAGTGAAATCATGAACCACTTTATCACATTTCTGGCAATGTCTACCCTTCTCATCCAGAGACATCTTTTGCCAGTTTTCGTTACAAGGCTGTGGTAGATTTATTTGCATCTATACTCAACGATAAGCCTGAAAAAATAATGCATAAAAAAAATCTTATGACATTTGAATGACATAAGATTTTCAATAAGGTTAAATAGAATTAAGCTTCAAGTTCTCTGACAACACCCATCTGACTGAACTTCTCAATTCTTTCATTGATTAACACATCAGTGGTTTTGTCTTTCAAACCCTTGTATAATTTTTTAATTTCTTTCTTTACTGTGGCAATGGTCTTTTCAATATCATTATGCGCTCCACCCAATGGTTCTTCAATGATACCATCAATTAAACCATTTTTAAACATATCGTTAGCGGTCAGTTTAAGAGCGTCTGCAGCTTTCTCTTTATACTCCCATGTTCTCCATAAGATGGAAGAACAACTCTCAGGAGAGATTACAGAGTACCAGGTATTCTCCATCATCATTACTTTATCGCCTACACCAATTCCTAAGGCACCACCACTGGCACCTTCGCCAATGATAACACAAATAATAGGCACTTTCAATACAGCCATTTCCATCAGGTTTTTGGCAATTGCTTCCCCTTGTCCTCTTTCTTCAGCTTCTAAACCAGGAGATGCACCAGGGGTATCAATGAAGGTAATAACAGGGCGATTGAATTTTTCAGCCAGTTTCATCAAACGAAGAGCTTTTCTGTAACCCTCAGGATTCGGCATACCAAAATTGCGGTATTGTCTTTCTTTGGTATTACGACCTTTCTGCTGACCAATAAACATGTAAGACTGACCATCTACGGTACCAAAACCACCAATCATGGCTTTGTCATCTTTTACATTTCTATCGCCATGCAATTCAATAAAATCTGGCGCCATACCCATGATATAGTCAAGTGCATACGGACGCTCAGGGTGCCTTGAGATTTGCACTTTCTGCCAACCTGTTAAATTTCCGTATATGCTTTTCTTAGTTTCTTCAATTTTCTGTTCTAAAGAGGACATGGTATCACTCATATCAATCTTTCCTTTTGAATGAGTTTCTTTAGCTTTTTCAAGCTGATCCATTAATTCCTGTATTGGTTTTTCAAAATCAAATGTCATTTCTGATGAAAATTAGTGGGCGAAATTAACTATTTTTTATTCATTTTTTAATTTTAATCCTGCGGACACCAAACTATGATCACTGGACAGTTTGATTGTCTCGTAGTGCAATCCATCAAAGTTCTTAGGAAATAGTATATAATCTATCCTGAAATTGGGCATGATTCCAATATAAGTCTTGCCCATTCCAGATCCATTTTCAACAAATGCATCTTTCAAACCACTGCTTAAACTGTGATAAGAATACGACATTGGCGGATCATTAAAATCTCCAACCATAAAATAAGGAATATCCGTCTGTGCAATGTGTTTCTTTATCTCCTCTACCTGTTCTGCCCTTTTGATGTAAGCATTTTTCATTCTATTTAATAAGCCTTTCGACTGTTTAATTTTTTCGTCGTTATCCTCAGGCATCTCCTTAATGAACTTATAATCCTGTTTCTTAAATTTAAACGACTGCAAATGAACGTTATAAACTCTGTACAATCCTGTATCTAACCTGATATCTGCATACATACACATATTTCCTGTCAATCCATCGAAATGCACAATCTCTGTCTCTTCTATAGGATATCTCGAAAACACAGCCATGCCGTATTCTCCTCTTTTACGACCATCTGACAATTTCTGAAAATAACTGTATTTAAATCCGCATGCCTGTTTAATACTATCAACAGTAGAACCATTCTCTCCTTTCAGATTTAAAAACTCCTGTATGCATAAAATGTCAGTCCCGTTATTGTTGATAGCTTCTATCATCTCTCCTGTATACCATTTGGATTGAAAATACCCGAATAAACCAACGTTATAAGAGCTTACTATGATCTTATCCTCTGATTCAATGGTGTGCTTTCTAAACTGAAAACTGCTGTTAAAAAAACTCAGACCTAAAAGCATGATACCTATACTAAAAACACCATACCATTTAAACTGGGCCAGCCAGAAAATAGCAAAAAAGATATTCAACAATAAAAGAAACGGATAAGCCAGTCCGAGTAAAGCAAACATCCAGGCTTCACCCGGACTTACAAAAGCAGACAAATAAGAGCCCCCCAGCAAGATGATGGCGATGATATTAAATGAGAATACAAAGCGTTTGAAAAAGTTTCTCAAATTAGTCCTGACTTGCTTTAAATAAAATATCCTTCTCCTCTTTGCTCAGACGATCATATCCCGATTTAGAGATTTTATCCAGTATTGCATCTATTTCTTCCTGACTCGGTGCTCTGTGTTTATGATCATTAGAACCTGATCGCATTTTAGTACTATTCTGATTCACTTCAACTTTCATATATTTCGGGGGCTTAACAGAAGTACCACTTCCAAATTTAGGCATAGAAAGTTGTCCTTTTTTATACTTCGTATACAACCAGCCAAACAAGGCACCTCCCAGATGTGAGATATGCCCCCCCGCATTGCCATCAGGAATTGATACCAGATCTACAATCAGAAAGAACAATGCAAACCAGATCAGTTTGATCTGCACTGACCCGAAAAGTGTCAGACGGATATTGGGTGCATAAGACGACGCAGCAAAAACTATGGCCATTACTGAAGCACTTGCTCCATATAAAACATGCAGAGTAGTTAATTGCATCGCCGGAATGATATTACTGCTGAAAGCAAAAAGCAAACCCGCCGAAACACCTCCCAGAATATACACTTTCCACACTTCCTGCTTTTTGAAAAAGTCCATAAAAATATGTCCGGCCATGTTCAGCACTAACATATTAAAGAGGATGTGAAATATTCCGAATTGCGTGAACTGATAAGTAATGATTGTCCAGGGCCTGTAAAGAAACGAATTCAGGTCAGACGGCAAGGCTAGTACCGACATCAGAAAGCCTGAATTTCCTCTGATTGCCCACAAAGTGAGATTGACCAGAACAGAAACAATAAATACTGCCACATTAATAATAATGAGCTTCATGACCGGAGAGGCATAAAGATATTTATATTTCAATTCTTTGAAGAGATCCATAATTACTATACGAATATAACAACTAAAAGTTATAAAAAGTTGTCTTTAGCGACGAATTTTACTCCATTTTTGCTAAAACAAAACTAAATTTCTCTGATTCAAATTTCAAAACCAGAGGATTTGACGCATCATTCAGATAACAAATTTTGTTAGTACCATCAGATAATACCAGGCAATCTACGAGTACCTCTTTGAAATTAGCGTTAAGCACTTCAATCTGTTCGTGACCAATCATTTTAAATCCGTTCATGGTTGTGCCGTTCAGATTGAGTCTGGTGGTAGAATCTCTTAAGATATCACTTATCTGTCTCCGGCTCAGCCAGAAAGTACTGGTTTTATCAAGGGTCACATCAGTGCCAGTTTCAAAATTATCAATATACATATAGGCAGAATCAAGTGCTTTTCTGGAAATGCTTATCTGACCTTTATTCCAGGTCGACTGATCCATACTTTCGCCCTGCATCCAGTTAAAACGAACGGCATTAGGGTATGAAAACTCACTGATCTTTACAACAAAATCTGACATCCCCATCGAGTAGGTCAGTTTTTTAATTTTTGACAGGTCGATACTTTTCTGAAGATTATCGCCGTAAGGAGATAAGTCAAATGCCTCTCCACCTTCCGAATATCTTACCAGCTTGGCCATTTTACAGGCAGAGTCTTTACGGTTAGTGCGACTCAGGTATTTGGCGTTCAGCATTAATACTTCTGGTTGATTGGGAGCATAGTTATTCAGAGTATCCAGTTCGCTTCCAATATCCGTCTGATTGATATCCAGTTTATATTTCACTTTTAAGAACACACAGGTATATTTATCTTTTCCAGACATTCTTGGAATCATTCTGTCGAGTCTGTTAATGGCGCCTACTGTATCACCAACATTGTACAAACAATTGGCGTAAGGCAGATCGAGCACTACACGAGAGAGGGTATCTTTCCAGTTTTTGGTAAAACTGATATCGAAATAGTCGAGTGCTTCTGTATAATTTCCTCCAACTGCAGCTACCATACCCATGGCAGCATATCCTTCGGCATTTCTGGAAGCAAGTCTGATTGTTTTACGGCACAAGACTCTTTTAGTACTATCATTGAAAAAATAGTAATTAAGGTGTGTCATAGCGAAGGCAGAATAAATTTCAGGTTCCGCTGGATAATATTGATAAACCTTGTCCAGATTGGCCCACATCTCGTCGTATTTAAAGGCAAACATGGCGATATTGGCTCTCAAGGAAAAAGCGTCTTTATTTTTAGGATCCAGAACTAAAATCTGCTTAATGATTTTTTCGCATTCGGCATCTTTAGATTCATTGTATAAGCCGTAAGCTTGTTCAACCAGGCTTATAACTTTTGGATTGGGTTTGGCCGGTACAACAGCTTTTAGGGCAGTTGAAGCAGTCGCAGGCTTCTTAACTGCTGGTGCTGGCTTCTTTGCAGGAG
>JBJTNS010000078.1:0-11606 GCA_046074245.1 Chitinophagaceae bacterium
TTCTTCTTTTACAAAGGCAAACGATACAGCCAAAACATTCATCCAATTACTGGATTTCCTGAAAGAAATGAATTACTAAGTGCAACAATATTAGCTAAAAAAACAATGAATGCTAAAGCCATAGCATCGTATTGTATGTTAATGGGCCTTACTAAATCCATCGAATTCATTGAGCAAAATCCAGATCTAAAGGCTTTTCTAATTTTTGAAAAAGATAATCAAATTCAGTACTGGTCTAGTTCTAACCTCTCTGCTACTATCTCAAAGCAAGAGTAATTTTTGAAAAAAGTAAAAAAAAGTAACATTTTTAGTCACGTCTCCTAATTTTTTTCGTCTATATCTTTAAAATGCGGTAATATTTACACTTTGCAGCATTTTATAAAAACTATCTGTCTAAAATAAAAAAGCACTATGACTATGTTAAAACCTCATTACTTCTTGTTCAGGCATTCTTTACTACTTTTATTTTTACTGTTTAGCACCAGAATCATAGCAGGCAATATCATTGCACAAAAAGATGTATGCTTGGGAAATCTGGCATATTTTAATACTTATACTGCTGCCACTTCATACCGCTGGGACTTTGGTGATGGTTTTACTTCTGCTAGTAAAGCACCATTTCACTTGTATAAATCTGGTGGAACATTTGTTGTTCGCCTGCAACTTAATACAAACGGAGGCGGTACAATTAAGGATTCAATATCTATTCAGGTTCACGACTTACCAATAGCAAATTTACTATTACAACCATTTACCGACACATGTTTATATACCAATTTATTTAAATTTAAAGATTCTTCACTAGCTTCAGGGAGCAACACCATAGTTAAACGTTTGATGGTATGGGGTGATGGCAATTTCGACTTAGAAAACAACCGCAAAATGGGTGATATTATATCTCATCATTACAAAATGAAGGATATTTATAAAATTAAAATGGAAGTAACGGATGATAAAGGATGTAAAGGTTCTGCCATTACCAATGTGAAAGTGATAAACGGCACAATGGCAAAGATTAAAAAAGAAATCATCTACCCGAATTGTGGTGAAGCAGAAGTTTGTTTCAGCAATGTTTCAGAATCATCTAACAGTAATCAGACTTATCTTTGGAATATTGACAAGTCTGGATGGCAGTCATTGAGTTATAATGCTGTAACATGTATAAAAACTACAAAAAGCAGAAAAGTAACTGCAGAGCTTGTGCTGAGTAATCCGGATAATACCTGTATGACCAAAGATAGTGTAAGCATCATGCTGGATGCAGACACTGTTGCTAATTCTTTAAGCATCAATGATTCATTGTTCTGCTATGGCTCCGGGCAAAGTATCACTTTTACGAATACCGGAGGTTCAGGGTATAACTATACCTGGCTGATAGATGGCAAAAAATTAAACTTTAATAGCCCTGTACTTAACAGTTTGCCGAAAGGAATTTCAGCTGCTCCAGGTAATCACCAGATGATTTGTATAGCGAGTAAGGGACCATGTAAGGTGAGCCAGTCCGTCAATTTCAGAGTTAAAGGTCCTGTAGCCCATATGAAGATTTTTAATCAGAAACAATGTGGTATAGACAAGAAAGTATTCTTTATTGACACATCCCTGAACCTTAACAGAAAACATGCAATATACCGCTGGACAGTCATTGATCCTGATGGCGATAATTGTGTTATTAACCGGGCTGCCAATCTGAATAAATATAAGAATTGTAATTACGGTCGCGACTGGTTTGGCAAACATAATTATACCACACCAAGAAGCAGCAATCTAATTCACCTGACAGTGACTGATACTTCAGTTGGTTGCTCAGATAGCACCATAGATCAAATGGAGCATTTCCACTGTAGATTATGTGTCAGAGGTGGCGGACCTATCAGAATTTGTCAGGGTGATACCTTTATCCCACTCGGAAAAAATGAAATCGGACCAAAATACTTCTCTCTCGATACCGGAAAAACTTGGATGAAATTCCCTTCCCAAATTAATAAACCATACAAAGGTTTATATGGCGTAGGCTTTATTTTTGAAAATAAGGAACCTGAGTGGGCTGAAGATTTTGGTGACGATTCAATAAAAATACACAGAAGTGATAGTACCTGGATGGACACAGTATTTGTTGATGATTTCCTTTGGGTAAATGAAACAATGGATACCGCATTAACTTTAAACATTAAAAATATCTGTAATCCGTTCGAAGCTGAAATAGAATTTGTAAACCCTAATTTTATTATGGGTGACAGAGTGAGAATTGACTGGAAAGATGGCTATTCAGAAGAGATTATATTTGACAAAGACTCCGTTCTAAAATCAGTTAAGCACTTGTATCGATTAACAGGTCTGGATACTTTCCTGACCCTTAGTTTTACTTCGCATGAAGGTTGCGTCAGGTCAAGGACACTTAAAATCCGGTTTGGCAAAGGCTTGCGGATTCGCAGACATGGCAAAGAGTGTATTCGGGAAACGATATGTTTCAGCACCGAAATTGATAATTACAACAATGACGCTAATTACAATCAATTAAAAGCTATCACCTGGTATAGTGATTTCAACAAAACAGGTTTTAAGGGTGAACCTTACTGCGAAAAGTTTTTAAACAATGATAGTACTCAGGTAATGCTGATTGCAGAAGATATGCTGGGTTGTGTAGACACTTTGAGACATAACTTATTCATCAGAGAACTAAAAGCCGGTATTTTAAGTGATTCAAGAATTTCATTTTGTAGTGAATTGAAACAATTATTTGACTCTTCATACTATGTAAAAAGCAGAAAAGGTGATATCATTAATAATTATCTGTGGGATTTTGGTTCTGGAATGTACACCACATCTGAAAAGAACCCATTCAGATCATTTAATCTGGAAGATAGTATTATCAAAACTCTGCATATTATCGAAGACAATAATGGTTGTCGTGATACCATTTCATTTGACATCAAAGTTATTGGTTCAATTCCTAAATTCATCCTTACAGATACTATAGGCTGTGCACCTTTGACAGTCAGTTTTAAAAATATTTCCAGAAAATGCTCCAGCTATATCTGGGAATTCGATGACATGGACAATACAACCATGGAAGACAGAACTAAAAAAGACCAGACTTTCAAATATCTGAAGGCTGGTAAGTACTATCCGAAACTGATAGGCATTGATACATTCTACAACCCCTATACCGGAGCAGTTTACTATTGCCATGAGAACTTTGACCCTAAGAATGGAGTTACTGTATATGATACCAAATATGCCAGGTTTACCGGACCGGACACAATCTGTCTGGGGCAAACTGCCATATTTAACTGCGAAAGTAATGTAGGCACCGTAAAATGGGATTTCGGAGATTACATCAAATATATTCAACCATTTAACCCTAAGGCCTCTCATAATTATACCAAAACCGGCACATTTAATATAAGTTATAAACCGTTTTACATATTTGGGGCGGGAGAACCAGTCTGCATTGATTCTGCTTTCGGAACTATTACTGTACTCGGAGTTGAAGCAGATTTTGAAATTAGCACAGATAGTAAAGCGCCTATCTTTAAATTTAAAAACCTTTCTGATCCTTCTTATGCTGATCTTAAATGGGATTTTGGAGATCCGGGTTCAGGAGACAAAAATAGTTCTACAGAACAAAACCCTTTTCATAACTATGGAAGAGTTAATGGCAGATTCAATGTTTGTCTTACAGCCTCTGTATTTAACAAGTGTAAAGACAGTATTTGTAAACCTTTGATGAATGATTACAAGGAGTTTATTAATCTATACAATGTTTTTACACCTGAAACTTCAAATGGATTAAACGACGATTATGAGGTAAGCATTGAAGGAGAAGATAAGTATCATCTCACTATATACGACCGCTGGGGAGTCAAAGTATATGAAGGATTTGAGGATGCAGAACCAGGTGATGGCAACAACTGGAATGGAAGAGTTAAAAACGAAGGACCTAGATGCTCTGACGGCACATATTATTACATTTTTGAATATAGCTTCTTGATAGCTCCAGACACAATTTACAAGACAAACGGTACAATCAACCTGATAAGAAAGTAATTTTTCGAAATCAAAAGTTACCTGATATAATTATTTTACTTTCAAACACCCTGTCAGGGTGTTTGGTTAAAAAAAACACTCAGTTCAGCAATCTCATTGGTAAAGCACCATCTTTTAAAAAAAAAGTGTAGGTTTGCCATAGAATACTGAATGGATTTATCGGTAATAATTGTCAATTACAATGTTAAAGCTTTACTGGAGCAAACGCTGCTTTCTGTATACAAGGCTGTGCACGACCTCAATGCAGAGGTGATTGTGGTTGACAACCGCTCTGCTGACGACTCCTGCAGGATGGTAAAAGAAAAATTTCCAAAAGTTATTCTTATTGAAAATCAGGAAAATCTGGGATTTAGTAAAGCAAATAACCAGGGAATAAAATTATCGAAAGGCCGTCATGTCCTTCTTTTGAATCCGGATACTGTTGTCAGTGAAGATACACTAACAAAAACTGTTAGTTTTATGGATACCCATCCAAACGCCGGGGCACTAGGAGTCAGAATGATTGATGGTCGTGGCGATTTTCTGCCAGAATCAAAACGAGGTTTACCAACCCCAGCTGTAGCATTCTACAAAATGAGTGGTTTAGCAAAATTATTTCCAAAATCAAAAACATTTGGCGCTTATCATCTGGGATTTCTAAATGAGTTTGAAACAAACAAAGTAGATATTCTAAGTGGAGCCTTTATGCTCATCAGGAAAAAAGCGCTGGATGAAGTTGGCCTGCTGGATGAATCTTTCTTTATGTATGGAGAAGACATTGACTTAAGCTATAGAATCGTTAAGGGAGGATACGACAATTACTATTTCGCAGATACTACTATTATCCATTACAAAGGTGAAAGCACCAAAAAGCATAGTGTCAATTACGTAAAAATATTTTATCAGGCAATGGCAAAATTTGCCAGAAAACACTTTTCTAAACAGCAAGGATGGTGGTTTACAGCCTGCATTAATTCGGCAATTTTCGGAAGAGCAGCCATAGCGCTTTTTATAAGATTATTTAACACCTTAAAGCTGTTCATTTTTGATTTTCTGCTAATTTTCACCGGCTATTACGGTATCATGAGATACTGGGAGATATACAACAAATATGTTGTAGGTGGATTTTATCCAGATGAATATCTGATGTTTCATGTACCAGCCTATATTTTATTGTGGCAGGGCGGAATCTGGTTAAGCGGAGGATATAGTGAACCGTTCAAATTTAATAAAACAGGGAGAGGGGTGATTCTGGGAAGCCTATTGCTTTTAGCCATCTATGCACTTTTGCCGGAATCAATGAGATTTTCGAGAGCACTGATATTACTGGGCGCTGTATGGACCATGTTAATCACTATTGCGGTGAGAATGTTGTTTCACTTTATTCAGTATAAACATCTTGATACCGTAGCCTCGCAGAAATCTCAGGTGCTTATCGTAGGAAGTCAGTCTGAATGCCATAGAGTTAGAGAAATTTTACTCAACTATCCTTCCAGATTTAAACTGCTGGGATTTATCAAACCTCACAAAAACGAAGAAGCGGGAGAATGGATGGGTAGTATCGATAATCTCCCTTTACTTACGGAATTATATAAAGCAAATGAGATCATATTTTGCGCGGCCGATGTGAGTAGTGCAGATATTATGAGCATCATGGGAAACGCTGGCAAAACAGGTGCTAAATACAAAATTATGCCTGAAAAAGGTGCCTATATTATAGGAAGCAACTCTAAAAACACTACAGGTGAATTTTACAGTGTCGATATTACTCTGGCTTTAAGCAATTCTGAAATACTCAGTAAAAAAAGGTGGATCGATATCATTATCAGCATTGCTTTTATTCCTTTATTACCAATTTTTGCCCTTAAATGGCAATTCTTCAGAGAGGTATTAAAACATCTTATTCTGTGCATCAGAGGAAAATACACCTGGGTTGGATACAACAGAAAGGTAGACACAAGTAATTTACCAAAACTAAAACCCGCAGTTTTTATGGTAGGTCAGATAGTAAGCAACAGTGTATCAGACCCTCAACTTTTACAAAATCTCAATTATATGTATGCTGCCAGTTATCAATGGCAGAATGATATAGATATACTTGCAAAAGCATTTTTTTCTAATAACTTCGCAACATCAAAATAAATACAATGGCAGTTAAAGACCCTGAGTTTGGTTCATTACATGAATTTCTTCTAAACAGCGCGTACAAGGTTCATTCTCCTGAACATACCTTTTTAATGGAAAAAGTTGGTAAAGAATACCAGTCTATTAGTTATAAAGAAACAATTGAAAATGTAGAGAAATGGGCGGCCTATCTACATGAAATAGGGGTCAGAAAAGGCGATAAACTAGCAATTGTACTCGAAAATTGCCCGGAATTTATTTATTTTGATCAGGCATTACAAAAGTTAGGAGCAGTAAATGTTTCGATTTATCCAACACTCACTCCTGATGAGACCGCATTTATTCTGAACGATAGTGAGAGTAAGGCAGTTTTAGTTGGCAACCCATTTTTGCTGAAAAAATTTCAAAAAGTTGAATCTGAATGCCCAAATATTAAACATGTTTTCATGGCATTTGATGCAAAGTCAGAAGACAATAAATTTATCAAAGTTGAAACATTAAAAATAGAAGGTGCTCAGCTATGGCCTAAGCTAAAAAATGAGATTGAAGCGATATTACCAAGCATAAAGCACGATGATTTAGCTGCTTTGATTTATACAAGTGGTACTACCGGAGTTCCCAAAGGAACCATGCTTAGCCATTACAATTTTATGAGTAACTGTTACGATGCGATTGACCTCTGTCCGAGTATCAACAAAGAGGATAGATTTCTGTCTTTCCTTCCTTTGAGTCACGTTTACGAAAGAATGGCTGGATATTATTTACCTACCTATATTGGTGCTCAGATTGCATTTGCCGAAAGCATTGAAAAAATTGCTCAGAATTTTATGGAGGCTCATCCAAGTATCATGACTTGCGTTCCCCGTCTATTGGAAAGACTCGAAGGAAGAATTCGTGCTAATGCAGAAGCAAAAGGAGGTATAAGTGCTAAAATATTTTTCTGGAGTCTTAAGGTTGGCGAAGAATACAGAATCAGAAAAGATGATAAAAAAATGGTTGGGCCATGGTTATCTATCAGGCACGCCATTGCAGAGAAGCTGGTCTTCAGTAAAATTAAAGCTAAGCTCGGAGGTAAACTTAAATTATTAGTTTCCGGAGGCGGCGCTCTTCCTCAGCATATTGGTGAGTTTTTTGGAAATGTTGGTATACGTTGCCAACAGGGATACGGACTTACAGAAACATCTCCGTTTGTAACCGTTAACGAATTTGAACGACAGGTTCATGGAACAAGTGGTCGTGTTGCTCCACGTCAGCAAGTGGCTATTCAGGACATAGAGACAAAAGCCTTCATTACAGTTCAAACCTATGATAGTTTCAAACCAGATTTTGAATCTGCAGAAGGAGAAATTCTTTGTAAAGGTCCAAATATTATGAAAGGATATTACAATAATCCTTCTGAAACAGCATTGGTCATGGATGCCGAAGGATGGTTCCATACCGGAGATATTGGTAAGTTCGAAAAAGGTTATTTAAAAATAACAGACAGGTATAAAAACATGCTTAAAACCAGTCTGGGAAAAAACATCTACCCTACTCCGATAGAAAACACCTATCTGCAAAGCGATAAAATTGAACAAATCTTCATTATCGGAGACAAGAAAGAATATGTAACTGCTATCATTATTCCTAAAGAAGAGCATTTAAGAGACTTTTTTGCCCTTAATAAAGACTTTTTTGAATCGGATGAAGATGTTATTATCGATGAAAAAATTAAAACCTGGATTGAAGAAGATATTAAAAAACTGTCTCAGTCTCTGTCAAACTATGCCCGTATCAGAGATTTTATCATTAAAAGAAAACCATTTTCTATAGAATCAGGAGAATTGACCGTAACTTTGAAGCAAAAAAGAAAACTAATTGAAGAACGTTATAATTACTGGATAGAAAAATTGTATCAGAAAGAAAATGCTTAAATTCTATTATTATTTAATAGCTCCTGTTTGTTTCATCATTTTTACATTGATGTACATACGAATTGCGCATTTTTATAAGATTTATGATCATCCAGTTGGTCGTAGTTCTCACCTTAACAGAACAATAACCGGCTTTGGTGTTTTTGTACTTTTTGGTTTATTGCTTTATAGCATCGCATTTCCCTATACCCTCAAGTCCTTTTTTATCATTGGACTTCTTATGATTTCAACAATAAGTTATATTGATGATCTGGTATTCGTCAAACATTTTATCCGGCTTGTTTTCCAAATTTTTGCATTAATTCTTATGGCTATTGAACTGCCATTTAATTACATGCTTGACTTCGAAAAAATCCCATTAATTATCGCAATTGTCATTCTTGGAATAGGTGTTTTAAATGCCTTTAACTTTATGGATGGTATAAATGGGATGCTCGGTCTGACGAATCTGGTCATTCTTCTTAGCTTTCTCTGGTTAAATTCTAATTCAGTTGATGTACAGGGCAATCAGATAAGTTTTATTCGTAATGAGTTCCTATACACTTATATCATCGGTGTTTCCATATTTCTTGGTCTTAATTTAAGGCGAAAAGCTATTGTTTTTGCCGGTGATACCGGCAGTATTGCACTTGCTTTTATTATTCTATACCTGATGCTGAATCTTATCTTCAAAACAGGCAATTATGCGTACTTCTTGTTGTTTGCTGTTTTTGGAATTGATGCGGGTCTGACTGTTATTTTTAAATTGCTTCTGAGAGAAAACATCTTTGTTCCTCACCGCGACTTTTTATTCAAAAAGCTTGTACATGTCGGCAAATACAAACATGTTAACATTTCTATCATTTACGCCTCATTACAGGCCTTAATCAATGTGATTGTCATAGCATTGCCACTTCAGGGGCGATTGTCTGCCCAACTTAGTATATTGTTTATTTTCACGATTACTTTATGCGCTGTATACATTTTCATAAGAAATAAATACACTAAAAAAAGAGTAATAAGAATACGCGAATCTGAAGAAACAGAATAAAAACTCAACCTGCAATCAGGCTGAACTATCAATTAATTTTTTATACTATAGTCCATTAGAACTCAGGAAACTGAGTAGGATTATATTCGTGCATCATATTATAGATGGCAATGAATATGTCTTCAGCATTCGGCTTAGAGAAGTAATCTCCATCTGTACCATATGCCGGTCTGTGAGCCTTGGCTGTAATTGTCTGAGGTTTTGCATCAAGGTGTAAATATCCGTTTTGCTCTTCCAAAACTTTCTGCATCATGTACGAAGTTGCACCACCCGGCACATCTTCATCTATGAAAACCACTTTGTTGGTCTTTTTCAGAGATTCAACGATGGTGTGTTTTGTATCAAATGGCAAGAGCGTCTGAACATCCACCAATTCACATGAAATACCAGCAGCACTTAGTTTCTTCATAGCATCCTGAATAACCCGAAGTGTGCTACCATAACTTACTATTGTCACATCACTACCTTCCTGTAGTATTTCAGGTTGTCCAAGAGGAACTGTAAACTCGCCGATATTACTTGGCATTTTTTCTTTTAAACGATAACCATTTAAACACTCTACTACTAAAGCAGGCTCGTCTGCTTTCAGTAACAAATTATACATACCTGCAGCCTGAGTCATATTTCTTGGCACACAGACATGCATGCCTCTTACAGCATGTATTATCATTCCCATCGGCGATCCACTGTGCCAGATACCTTCAAGTCTGTGACCTCTGGTTCTGATTATAATTGGTGTTTTTTGTCCACCCTTGGTACGGTATTGCATTGTGGCAATATCATCACTCATAATCTGTAGAGCGTATAACAAATAATCCAGATATTGAATCTCAGCAATTGGACGCAAACCTCTCATGGCTGCACCAATACCCTGACCAATGATGCTAAGTTCTCTGATACCGGTATCTGAAACACGAATTTCACCATATTTTTCCTGCATGCCTGCAAAACCCTGGTTAACGTCTCCAATAGTACCAACATCTTCACCAAATGCAAAGACTCTTGGATCGCGACCTAAAGCAGCATCAAAACAAGCCAGAACAACTTCTCTTCCATCAACTATAACATCTTCATTAAATTCTGCTTTAACTTCAGGTACTGAATCAATACTATTCGGTGAGGAACTATATAAATTAGAAGAGTATCTATCAAAATTCTTTTCAAGGAAGTTTTTATAGTAACTCTTTAAATTCTGTCTTTCAATAGTATTTTCGCCAATTGTAGCAATCAAAACTTTATTGATAGCCATACCAATGTCTTTTCTGATGGCATCTTTGGTAGATTTCAGATCAGAAATTGCCTCAGCTGCTACAGGATGTGAAAATTGTTCAAGAACAGATATTACTTCTGCTACATCCTGTTTCAATGGTGCTAAGTATGCTTCCCATGCTTTCTTTTTACTTTCATTTACAAACTGAATGGCATCCGCTTCAATGGCATCTAGTTCAGAAGTACTTGCAAGTTTGTTCTCTTCTATCCATTCACGCATTTTTTTGATACAATCAAAATCAGTTTCCCACTGTAAACGTTCTTTACTTTTGTATCTTTCGTGAGACCCTGAAGTACTGTGACCCTGAGGCTGTGTGACTTCATTAACGTGAATTAAAACTGGTCTGTGATTCGCGCGGGAATGTTCAACTGCCTCCTGATAAACCCGGCAAAGTTCTGCATAGTCCCAACCTTTTGCGTTATAGATATCTACCCCAACACCATTCTCATCTGAATTAAATCCTTTAAGAATTGTACTGATATTTTCTTTGGTTGTCTGATATTTGGCTGGCACAGAAATTCCGTATCCATCATCCCAGACACTCATTACCATTGGCACCTGCAAAACACCTGCAGCGTTAATTACTTCCCAGAAACCACCCTCACTTGTTGATGCATTTCCAATAGTACCGAAAGCCACTTCATTACCTTTATTTGAAAAATCTGTGTACTGGTGTAATTCAGGATTCTGTCTGTATAACTTTGAAGCAAGAGCCAATCCCAGCAATCGGGGCATCTGACCGGCTGTAGGAGAGATATCAGATGAAGAGTTAAAACGGTCTGTCTGAGGCAACCAGTTGCCATTTTCATCCAGCAATCTTGAACCAAAGTGACCATTCATGCTGCGGCCACCGCTATTTGGTTCTGCATCTACATCAGTATGGGCGTATAGCTGAGCAAAAAACTGCTGCACAGTATTCATACCAGTTGCAAACATAAAAGTCTGATCACGGTAGTATCCACTTCTGGTATCACCATGCTTGAAGGCTTTAGCCATAGCTATTTGTGCTACCTCTTTTCCGTCACCAAATATGCCGAATTTTGCTTTTCCGGTTAATACCTCTTTTCTACCTAACAGACTGGCTTGACGACTTTCAAATGCAAGTTTGTAATCATTTAATACTTCTGCTTTGAATGCCTCGAAATCCATATTTTTCAGATCTTTTGCCGATGATAAAGACATACTGCAAAAGTAAACATTACATCGCATTTGTCAAAGTCGATTTTAATCATTGGATTCATGC
>JBJTNS010000079.1:0-16201 GCA_046074245.1 Chitinophagaceae bacterium
CGAATTTATCCTGGATACCGAAGATAACAGCGATTCCAGAATGTTGAGTATTTATGATTTTATCGCCATAGAAACAGATAAAAACGGCATTATTACTTCGGTAAAGAACCTCAAAAAAGAAAATAGCAATATCCGTATCAATGGTGGTGTGGCGATGATGAGAAATGTTGAACTATCGTTTTTGCTGAAGCACTATAACAAGTTCCCTTTCCAAAGCTACAGAAACAACGAAATTCATTTCATTAGCTACAAAAACAACGAAGGTTTTTATTCAGTAATGGATTACAAGACTGGCGCAATTAAATCTTCAAAACCTATTAAACTTGAACCAGAAATTGAAGTAGAAGTGAACCCTCTGGGCGAAGAAATGGTGGCGAATAGTGGCACTCTCTCTAAACTCGACAAGTTTGCCAAGAAGATGGATAATGTCGACAAGAAACTGGATGCTTTAGGAAATAAATTAGATTATGCAGTGTCTAAAACTGATGTGGTGTTTTCTCCTGGTCAGCGCGATATGTCTGGAGTCATTCTGATTGAAAATAACAATTCAGTTTATTACATCATCCATCCGGAAACCAATACTGTTTATTACCTGATCTATTAAGAGGCAATGGCTTTTACTAAAGCCGGTCCCTCGTAAATAAAGCCGGAGTATACCTGAACTAGTCCTGCTCCTGCTTTAAATTTTTCGTCAGCGTCGGCCTTGGAGTGAATACCTCCAACGCCGATGACTGGCACTTTACCTTCAAATTTCTGACACAAATAACTCAATACTTCTGTAGATTTCTCTTTAACTGGTTTGCCACTAAGGCCTCCGGCTCCGATAGCTTCTACTGTGGCTTTGTCGGTTTTAAGTCCATCGCGACTAATAGTAGTATTTGTTGCTACCAGACCATCAATTTTTGTTTCTAATGTCAATGCGACGATGTCATCCAGTTGTTCATGATTTAAATCTGGCGCAATTTTTAAGAGAATAGGCAATTGCTTGCTGCCTTTACCGACAAAATCAGCGCGCATTGCCATCAGGGCATTCAGTATTTCTGTTAGTGGTCCGCGGTCTTGCAGCGCTCTTAGTCCCGGAGTATTCGGACTGCTAACGTTGACGGTAAAATAATCCACATAGGGATAGAGTTTCTCGAAACATATTTTATAGTCGTTAACAGCATCTTCGTTAGCGGTCACTTTATTTTTGCCAATATTTCCACCGACAATTAGTCCGGAAGGCTTGTTTTTTAAACGTTCTGCTATTGCTTCAACGCCGTCATTGTTAAAGCCCATACGGTTGATAATGGCCTCATCTTTTACCAATCTGAACAGTCGGGGTTTGTCGTTACCTGGCTGAGCTTTTGGAGTAACAGTGCCAATTTCGACATGTCCGAATCCAAGCGCTTTCATCACTTCAAGATATCTGGCATTTTTGTCAAATCCAGCTGCCAGTCCGACACGGTTCGGAAAATGCAATCCGGCAAAATCAACACCCTGAGCATCTTTATTGCGCCAGAAAGAGGTAAATATAGCGCCGATTATGGGCGTTTTTATGATAATATTCAGGAGAGTAAGCGTAACGTGGTGGGCTTTTTCTGCCGACATTAAAAATAAGACCGAACGTGCAATTTTAAACATGATGACTGTATCTGATTGTGGTCACAAAGTTCACACCTTCATCACTAATATTTATCAGCAATTTCAATAAAATTATACACTTTATTCGGTAAAATATATCTAATTTCGCAACGTAAAAGAGTCATGCTAAGAATTCCAAATGCCTGGTACAAAATATTAGCCGTCCTTATCGTCGGTTATACACTGATTTACGGGATGCTGATTAATCTGCCTACCGATGTAGGTATTCTGGATGAAACCATTCGTAACCTGTTTTACCATGTTCCTATGTGGTTTGGAATGATTCTGATTCTAGCAGCTGCCTGGGTGAACAGCATTATCTATCTGAACAAACCAACTCAAAAGCGCGATGTTTATGCTACCGAATTAACCAATGTCGGAATTCTGATGGGTTTCTGCGGATTGTTTACCGGGATGTTCTGGGCATACAATACCTGGGGAACACCCTGGACAAACGACCCAAAGCTTAACGGTGTGGCAGCTGGTATGGCCATGTATCTGGGTTACTGGTTAATGGGGCGCTCAATTAACGATCCTGAAAAGAGAGCCAGATTGCAAGCTGTATTCAATGTGTTTATTTTCCCGCTTTTTGTGTCATTGATTTATGTCATGCCTAAACTGGCGCAGTTCAGTATACATCCTGGAAGTGGCGAATCGGTTAATTTTAAAACCTATAACAATACTAACAATATTCAGCACGTGTTTTATCCTGCTGTTATCGGATGGACACTACTGTTTGTCTGGATAGCAGAATTAAGAGCCCGTACAACCTTATTACTTTATAACAAGAAAAATGAAGAAAGTTTCTCTAAGCATATTATTTCTTAGTGTGATGCTCAGCGCAGCCGCGCAAAACAACGAATCTCTGTTCAGAAGTTCAGGGAAAATATATGTTGTGGTAGGTATACTTGCCATTATATTTTTATTAATTGTCCTGTACCTTCTCAGACTCGACAGAAAAATTAAACAACTGGAGGATAATCAATAATGAAACCTGTACATATTGTCATCATCATTGTTATCTCTGTTGGTCTGGCTCTTGGTGTCAGCTTTTATGGCGATACCAGCAAGTATGTTTGTTTTGCAGAAGCAGATGCCATCGCTCTTGAAAAACCTGATATGAAACTGCATGTGGTTACTACCCTGAGTAAAACCAAGCCTCAGATCTATGACCCGCAAACAGATCCTAATTACTTTGAATTTTATGCCAGCGATACTACCGGCATGGAGAAAAAAGTAATTTATAGAAATGCCAAGCCAACAGACCTGGATAAAACCGATAAAGTGGTTCTTATCGGGTATACCCGTGGCGATCATTTCGAAGCCAAAGATATTCTTAAAAAGTGCCCGAGTAAGTACGAAAAGAAATAGGATTTGGAAACAATTATTTTTAATAACGAACATCTGTTCATCGGCAATCTGGGTCACTTCGCGGTGGTTCTTGCCTTTGTGTCTGCACTTATTTCAACAATTGCTTACGCACTATCGGTCAACAAAAACGACGATTCTCTTAAGAACATGGGGAAATGGATGTTCTATGTCCACACTTTTTCAGTGGTACTGATTTTCTTCTCTCTGTTCTTTATCATTCATCAGCATTACTTCGAATATCAATATGCTTATCAGCACTCTTCCACAGAACTGCCGGTCTATTATATGATCTCATGCTTCTGGGAAGGTCAGGAGGGTAGTTTCCTTTTGTGGATGTTCTGGCATGCTTTCCTGGGTGTTATCCTTATCAGAAAATCAGGCTCATGGCATGCACCGGTACTCGCTGTTGTTGCACTTGCTCAGGTAATTCTTGGTAGTATGTTGCTGGGCTTCAACCTCGGCGATTTTAAAATCGGCAGCAGTCCCTTTGAACTGATGCGCGAACACAATCCTGAAGCTTTACTAATTCCTGTTCTCGAAAAAGTTGGTAAAGCCAATTACCTTCAGATATTTAAAGATGGAAATGGGTTGAATCCTTTACTCCAGAACTACTGGATGGTTATTCACCCGCCAACTTTATTCTTCGGTTTTGCCGCTACCATAGTACCATTTGCATTTGCATTCGCCGGGTTGTGGACAGGAAGAACCAAAGAATGGACTATTCCTGCATTGCCTTGGGCGCTCGTTGCAGTTTTAGTATTAGGTACTGGTATCATTATGGGAGGATACTGGGCTTACGAAAGTCTGAATTTCGGAGGTTACTGGGCCTGGGATCCGGTAGAAAATGCTTCGCTTATGCCGTGGCTTCTCATGATTACAGCAACGCACTTATTACTCATTAATAAATCAACCGGGAAGTATCCGGTACTGACTCTGGTAATGACAGTGTTCTCATTCTTCATGGTACTCTACGCTACCTTCTTAACCAGAAGCGGAGTATTAGGCAATGCCAGTGTGCACTCGTTTACCGACTTAGGCTTGTCTGGTCAGTTACTGTTGTTATTGTTCCTTTTTATCTTCCTCACTTTTGCTCTTACTTTTAAAAAATCTTTACATGCCTGGTTATACTTTCTGATTGGATTTATCTCTATCATGGTGCTGGCGCTTACAGATTTCAAGATTGATACATTTGTTGTAAGTGTTATCGGAACCATCATATTTGTTGTTGCTACAGCATGGTTCATATACAACCTGTTTAAGGTATATGGTACAAACATCGAAACAGATAAATTATACAGCAGAGAGTTCTGGATGTTTGTCGGCAGTATGGTCTTGTTGCTTTCGGGCTTCCAGATCATAACCATGACCAGTATTCCGGTGTTCAATAAGTTATTTGGTACCAGCAAAGCTTCTGCTGGTCCGGATTACTATAATGCCGTACAGATCTGGTTTGCTATGGGCATTGTAATACTCACCGCCATAGGTCAGTATTTTAAATACAAACAATCCGATGTCAAAAAAGTACTTGAGTCAATTGCAAACTCTTTGTTAGTGGCCATCATTCTGGCAGTAGGTGCTTTGTTCCTGTTTAATATCTGGAAGGTGGAGTATTTGCTTTTCCTTATCGCCAGCTTGTATGCAGTAACAGGAAATATACATTATCTCATCGTAGGTCTTAAAGGTAAAATTAAAGTGGCAGGTGGTAGTATCGCCCACGTTGGATTCGGTCTGATGATGATTGGTGTGCTGGTGTCTTCTGTCAATAAGAAAGTATTAAGTGTTAATAATACGGGTACCGGGTATTTTTCTGAAACAACAGCGGATGGTAAAGTTGATCAGACCGCAAAAACCAATAACAAAGAAAATTTGCTTCTGGTTAAAAACAAAAAGACCATGTTTGCTGATGGTAAACTGAGAGCTACTTTCAGAAATGTCAGTGAAGAAAAGCCTAATAAATACTTTGAAGTTAAATATGATGTGTTAGATGAAAAGGGTGAAATAAGAGATTCATTTATCTTAAAACCTAACAGTCAGAATAACCCTAAAATGGGTCTGATCAGTAATCCAGATACCAGACATTTTCTTACCCGTGATATCTTTACTCATATAACTTATGAAAGTAGTATGGAAGAGCAGGTAGAGAAGGAGTTTGAAAACTTTAAAACAGATACTGTTAGTATTGGTCAGTCTTTTCCTACTTCTGACGGCAACCGTCAACTGACCTTACAGAAGATTAATGTACTGGAGGCTCCGGGAGCAACACAGCGTTTGCACTTACAGGCCGAAGTGGTGGTAAGTAATTTAGGTGATACCTTTATGGCACGTCCAGAGTTTATCAGCGAAGACCAGATTCGATTCAAAGAGGCAGTCATCAATCAGGCTGGCGTTATGGTATTATTCGATCGTGTGATTCAGGATCCTAAAGATCCCAAAAATATGTTGTTTGTAATTAGTTCTGCAACCCGCAAACCAATTATGGATTACATTATCCTTAAAGCGATTGAATTTCCTTATATCAATTTACTTTGGCTTGGAACTTTTGTGCTGATCTTTGGTTTTACTCTTTCAATCATTCAAAGGTTCAAAGAATTCAGACGCCGTGAGGCTAAGGCATAATGTCTCAAATCAGACATATCACTATTCTAGGTTCGGGACTGGCAGCGCAGTACTTTGCTGAGTTATTTTATTCGCACACGTTTATTATCGACCAGATTATTAGCAGAAATGCAGAGAAGGGTAAAGCACTGGCAGGTTCTGTAAAAGCTGTATGGACAGATGATTTTACGCAGATTTGCTATTCCGACCTCGTGCTGGTTTGTGTAAAAGATGATGCAATTGCCGAAGTGGTAAAAGATCTTTCACTGGATGATGGGATAATTGCCCATTGTTCTGGTGCAGTGCCATTAACAGTGCTTTCTCAGTTTGAACGTTCTGCGGTGGTTTATCCTCTTCAGACCTTAATAGAAAAAGCCAGTGGAGCGACAGTGCCAGTATTGCTGGAGACAAGTTTTAAGCAGGACTTAGGGACACTGCGGCAGATGGTTGAGCAATGTGGGAATCCATGCTTTGCGGTAGATTCAGAAAAGCGGAAGCATTATCATCTTGCAGCAGTATTTGCCAATAATTTCGGGAATGCATTAATGCAGGCCACACATACACTAACACAGAAGTTTGAATTAGATTTCGAATTACTGAAACCACTCATCAGTCATACGCTTCAAAATGTAATGTCAGGTAAAAATCCGGAGCATCTACAAACCGGACCAGCACGAAGAAAAGACACAAAGACCATGAGTGCTCATAAGCAGATGCTCGCAGAACACGCAGAGCTTAAAAAACTCTACGAAGCAATGTCTGAATACATCTCTTCTCAGCATGTCCCATTAAAGAAGTGAATTCTCTTTCAGGCGTTCACGGACGCCAGCCGCAAATTCTCGCTTAATTAGTTGTTCCCTGCTCAAGCCGCAGGGGTGGCTTTTACTTTTTTTTTGAAAAAAAGTAAACAAAAAAAGCAACCACGAACCAAAACTCCAACAATGTCTTGCCGCTGCAATCCTGCCTGCTCGAGGCTGACATTATTGGAGTTCTACGCGTTCGTGGACTCCACCCGCAAATTGTCGTTTAATTTGTGTTTGGTTTTATAAATGAAAATTAAATGGATTTTGCATTAAATAAAGTTCATTTTTGTGTTTTATTGAGCAGCGAGATTCGTAAGTACTACTTTGTGAAAAATTAATATCAGTTAAATAGACAAACTTCAAACTAAGACTTAACCCATTTCAATACAGAACCGTTAATACGAATAAAATACATACCTTGCTGAAGCGCTGTAACATCAATTTTATCAGAAGATTTAACAGACCCTTTTAAAACCTGTTTGCCTGTTAAATCAAACATTTCAAAATCATTATTCTCAAAGTTAAGTGGATTGTACAATTCAATTTGCTGAGCACCAGGATTCGGTAAAACTGTCCATTGAGAACTTGCTTTTTTATTAGAATTAATACTTACAAAATCTAAAACACCAACGGCAAACCATGCTCTTTCCACTTGTTTAGCTTCTGAAGAAGTTTCGCCATACAAAGCTCTGGCAGCATCTAACGAACCATAACAGGCATCAATGTATTCAGATGATGAAGTAAGATAAGAACTTAGATTGGTATAGGCAATGTCATTTGCTTTGTCAAACCCTAAAGCATTTACAATGTAATTCTGATTATCTTCTCTTTTGCCAGTTCCTCCTTTTGCCAATAAATAGTACCAGAAATTCTGTACACCTGAATTGGTATGAACGCCACCATTATCGGCATTGCCGGTGTAGTAGTGTTTGCCATAGTAATATTTGGGATGCAGATAAGAGTTCGGCATGCTCAGATCTCTGAAAGGTTTTGCTGTTCCAATAACAATCTGGTCGGCAATCATCCAGGTAAATTTAGCTGTATCGTTGGCATACTGAATGCCTTTTGCCAGGATGTCGGAGAAAGATTCATTAAGCGCACCTGATTCTTTGCGATAAACAAGTTGTGCAGTGTGTTGAGTAACTCCGTGCGTCAGCTCGTGTGCACAGATATCCAGACTAGTTAATGGCATATATTTAATGCCATCGCCATCGCCGTAATTGCAGGATTTGCCATCCCAGAAAGCATTGTTGTAATTATTTCTGATATGCACCTTAGAGATTACTTTAGTGCCGCTGTCGTCATAGCCATTTCTGCCAAAGCGGTCTTTGTAGAAATCGTAAGTAACCTCGGTGCCCCAGTGAACATCTGTTGCTACTTCATCTTTAAAGACATTAACATTATTCCAGATATTATTGCTGTCCAGGAAATTTCTGAAACTATCGGTCACGCTTATTACACGTGCATCAATGGTAAGAATTCCCTGACCGCGGGTGATATCGTTTAATATAAAACTATCAGAACCGATGCTATCGCAGTTGATAGAGCGGATACCACTGTATTTGGTATGAGCGACACCTACTTTGTCAATGGTACAAATTTGATCCATCCTGTCGAGGATTTCACCATTAACAGCATCTACATAAATGATCTCATGCGATAAAGGCGTGTGAACATACACAGACATTTTATACGCCATTCTGAAATCTGAATTTCTGCAGGAATCATTCGTAGAAATAATAACTAATTCTGGGATTGGACGGTAGGTGCTATTAGCGTTTCGGGTTTGAGACTTTAATAGGTTTTCTTCAGCCTTCACTTCCCACATAAACACCGCCTGAGGGTATAATCCCAGGGCATTGTTAAGAGCTTCTTCAGAAGTCAGAACCGTTTTAGTGTCTATGTTGAACTGTGGGTAGAACCGACCGTTTAAAGAGAGTGTCTGATTGTTTTTAGTATGTAAAATGATTTCAGCACCTTCGATTTTAAATCCCTTGAAATACTGATCGTATCTGTAGTGCGTCATACCCGATTTGTCGGTATTGGCTTTGCGGTATTTTAATGTAAACTCGGGGTTAGAGTTTAGATTGGTTCTGAACCACTGACTGGTGTTTTCGAGACTAGGTCCGCTAAGTGTGCCATTAAAGCGCAATCCGGCAGGTAAACCAGTTTTTGGATTGGTGTAAGAAATTGTAAAGGGGTCTGACTGCGCGGAGGCAGACTGTAAAAACAAAAGGGTGATGGCTAAAAATAATTTGTTCATAAACAGGGATTTTATCTAATAGTAAACAAATATAAGAAAAAATAACATTCGTTTAAACTCAATAAGACAATTGGCTGAAAATAAGGCTATCAATTTTAGTTATAGGGGTAAAATCGGCATGGGTAATTATTTTATTTCAAAACACCCTGTCAGGGTGGTGGGTTAAATAAATTCGTTAATCGGTTTTTTTATCGACTCTGTTGCTAATGCCTTATTTTTGCTTTTCTAAAAATGTTATGGGCGGACCAAGAAAAGACAGGGATATACCAAAAGTGAAATTGACTAAGTCGTCTCTAAAAGAGCTGACGTTTATCTTCAGATATTTAAAACCTTACAAGAAATATTTTATAGGAGGATTAATTTTTATCTCCTTATCGGCATTCAGCACAATGTTGTTTCCATTTTTAATGGGAAAAATGATAGGTGCTGTAAGTAACAATACGGTGTCTATGCCAGAAGGTATGGGTGCTATGCCTTCTGCTGATGGTGCTCTGGCATTCCTTAACGGACACTGGTCGCTCAACCTAACCTTGCTGCTTATTTTTGCTCAGCTATCTGTGCAAACGGTTTTCTCTTTTATGAGGGTGTACCTGTTAACGAAGTCGGGTACAGGTGCGGTCGCCGACTTGAGAAAAGATTTGTATGCTAAATTAATTACCCTGCCTATGTCGTTTTTTAGCACACAAAGGGTAGGCGATCTGAGCAGCAGGATATCTTCAGACATCGGTCAGATTCAGGATAGTTTGTCTTTTGTGTTTGCTGAATTCTTAAGGGGATTGATAACATTAATTATTGGTTTAAGTTTAATATTTTTTATTAGTGCCAAGCTAGCCTTTATCATGCTGGCAGTAGTGCCTGTTATTGCAGTAAGTGCTGTTTTTTTTGGTGGAAAAATCCGTAAGATGAGTCGCCGCGAAACCGATATGCTGGCAGATAGTGGAACCATCGTTCAGGAAACCCTGCAAGGCATTTCTGTTGTAAAAGCTTTCACTGGCGAGACATTAGAGAAAAAGCGTTATGCTAAAAACATCAATAGTTTAATTGAGTTTGCGGTTAAGAGTGGTTCTTACAGAGGCTTTTTTGTTTCATTTATTATTTTCAGTGTCTTTGGTGCGATTGGTTTTGTGGTATGGTATGGGGCAAATATGATACAGGCGGGTACTATGAATGTTGATCAGCTTATCATGTTCGTTATTTACTCTGGTTTTGTAGGAGGCACTCTGGGAGGTTTTGCCGATATGTTTGGACAGTTACAAAAAACCATAGGTGCTACTCAGCGTGTCAGAGAATTAATGGCAATGGAAGGTGAATCACTGCAGGAAAATGCTCAGACAAATGAAAGAGTTAATGGTGAAATCGAATTTAAAGATGTCGAATTTGCTTATCCTTCCCGCAAAGAAATTCAGGTATTGAAAGGTATTTCATTCACTGCTTCTAAAGGACAACAAATTGCAATTGTCGGAGGTAGTGGTGGCGGTAAAAGTACCATTGCCTCTATGATCATGCGCTTTTATAATGCCGATAAGGGCAGTATTCTGATTGATGGTAAATCTATCATGGAATATGAATTAAATTATCTCAGAACCCAGATTGCTTACGTGCCTCAGGATGTGATATTATTTGGCGGGACTATCTACGAAAATATATTGTATGGGAAACCCGATGCCACCCGTGAAGAGGTCGTAATGGCTGCAAAGAAAGCCAATGCTTTGCAGTTCATTGAATCGTTTCCTGAACAGTTCGAAACTTTGGTTGGGGAGAGAGGAATTCAGTTATCGGGCGGACAGAAACAAAGGATTGCGATTGCCAGAGCTGTAATTAAGAATCCGGCAATTCTGGTACTCGACGAAGCAACAAGTGCCTTGGATAGCGAGAGTGAATTACTGGTGCAGGAGGCTTTGGATGATCTGATGCAGAACCGAACCAGCATTGTTATTACACATCGATTGAGCACCATTCGCAATGCTGATCAGATCATAGTACTCAACAAAGGTCAGATTGCCGAGCAGGGCAAACCCGACGAGCTGTTAAAAATAGAAAAAGGAGTGTATCGCAGCTTAACTGAACTTCAAATTGTCTGATAACATATATAATGAAATATTCTTTTATAATTATTCTGTCGCTTCTGGTAATCGCAGGAGAGTCGTGTAAATCAAAAAACAAAAAGAAAGATGTGACTGTTGAAGAAAAATCACATCAGGTGTACCGCGCAAGCGTTACTATGGTTAACGACCTGATCCATACCAAACTTCAACTGAAACCTGATTTCGCGAAAAAGGAAATGACTGGCGTAGCAACACTCACCCTCAAACCACATTTCTATCCGGTAGATTCTTTAATTTTAAATGCCCGCTTTATGCGGATTCAAAGCGTAAGTTTAGTAGACAATCATATACCTGATGAACTAAAAGGGAGTCCTTTGCCACAAGGGGTGTTTCATGATGGGATTGAATCGCCACTGACTTACAGTTATGATTCTAATTATCTCAGAATAGCACTTAATAAAACATATACAAGAAATGACACTTTTAAAGTTAAAATTGAGTATGTCGCACAACCAGAAAAAGTAAAAGGCAAAGCCAGCAAAGCAATTACCGATAATAAAGGTTTGTACTTTATCGGTCCGGATAAGAAAGATCCTGAGAAACCAGTTCAATTATGGACTCAGGGCGAAACCCAGGACGCCTCTTGCTGGTTCCCAACCATCGACGCGCCGAATCAGAAAACAACTCAGGAAATAGAAGTGTCTGTAGAAGCTAAATACAAAACCATTTCAAACGGGTACTTTGCCGGATCTACCAACTATACGGAGAATGGCGTCAGTTACAGAACTGATTTCTGGAAACAGAACAAACCACATGCGCCATATCTATTTGCCCTGGTGGTGGGCGATTTTGCAGAGGTGAAAGACCATCATGGTGATATGCCTGTGAATTATTACGTCGAGCACGAATATGAACCATATGCGCGACTGGTATTTGGCAATACGCCAGAGATGATAGATTTTTACGGAAAGATTTTACAAACCCCATACGCCTGGGATAAATACCATCAGGTTGTTGTAAGAGATTTTGTCAGTGGTGCTATGGAAAATACAGGCTGTGTAGTGCACTATGATAAGCTGCAACACAACAGCAGACAACATCTGGATAATCCGACGGAAGATATCATTGCCCACGAATTGTTTCACCATTGGTTTGGCGATCTGGTAACCTGCGAAAGCTGGAGCAATCTCCCATTGAATGAATCGTTTGCTACCTATGGCGAATATTTATGGGACGAACATAAATATGGAAGAGATGAAGCCGACGATAAACTCGATGATTTCAGAAACTCTTATCTCAATGAAGCGGGCTATAAGCAAGTTGATTTAATTCGGTATGACTACGAAGATCAGGAAGATATGTTTGATGCCCATTCTTATCAGAAAGGCGGCATGGTGCTGCACATGTTAAGAAAATATGTAGGCGACGAAGCATTCTTCAGTTCACTGGCATTGTATCTCAACCGTTATCAGTATAAAACAGTTGAAATGTCTCAACTAAGAACCTGTTTCGAAGAGGTAACAGGGCAGGATTTAAACTGGTTCTTCAATCAGTGGTTCTTTGGCTCTGGGCATGCACATCTGGATGTTACTCTGCAGCGCAATAGCAACAAAGTACAATTAACAGTTATTCAGAGAGAGAAGAAATTAAGATTACCGGTTGCGATTGACCTGGTAAAGCCTGATGGAAATTCAGAGAGAAAAATAGTGATATTGGATAAGGATACTCAAACGATTGTATTTGATCAGGTAGATGCTAAAACCGCCATTGTGTTTGATGCAGAAAATCAAATACTGGGTGAGACAGACATTGTTGCCGACAAAGCAGAATGGCTCCTGCAGTTTGAGCAGGCACAGCTGGCATTTCACACCATGGAAGCTTTCAGAAAACTGATGACTTTACCTACTGATAAAGTTAACATGAAAGAAAAATCTGAGTGGTGTTCTATTATGCTGAAACATCCTTTCCACAGATGCCGTGAGATGGCCTTAACGTATATAAATAAAGAACATTTTACACCGGATATGATTTTCGAATTTGGAGGAGAGGTAAGACGATTATCCTTAGATGATAATAAAGCTTCAGTAAGAAAAGCATGTGTGTCTATTTTAGCTGCTAATACCGATGAGAAAGGTATTATTATGATGTTGAATGATTCTTCTTATTCTGTACTTAAGAAGGCAGTGAATGCACTTGGTAAAATGAATGCTCAAGCCGCTTATCGCTATGCCGCCGAGCACCGCGATGATAAAGATCCGTATGTTCAGGAAATTATGTATACAGCGATTGGAAAATACAGTTCTAAGCTCGAGCTGGATTTTTTCCTTGAGAAAATACAAAAGGCATCATACAAAGATGTGACAGGAATAGCAGGCGGATTGGCTAATTATCTGGTGTACAATAAACCTGTTCAGGCAGAAGAGGCTTTAGATAGTTTAAGCAGGATGTATAAAGCTGGCGACGACCTGATGAAAGCTAAGTCGATGTCGGTGATGAAAACACTTCGCAATTTTTACTATTATGAAGTATTTTACACCAAAGTATTTATCGATACGAATAAGCAATACAAAAAGGAATTGCAGGGAAGATTAGATACAGCGCTTAAAAACTATAATGACATCAATAAAGTTATAAAAGCTCTGGAAGGAAAGTAGTGTTTAGAAATCCTCCACCGAAAGTTTAAATACAATTGGCATACGGCAGATACTTCTAACTTGTTTCTTTTTCATTTTACCAGGAACCCAGTTGCCACTGCTGAGTTTAATAACTCTGACAGCTTCTAGAGCGAGGTCGGTATTACCTTTTCCATCTGTTCCGACATTAGAGACAGAGCCATCTTTTTCGACAGTAAACACCACCATGATAGTTCCTTCAATATGTTTTGACCGGGCAGTTGAAGGATATGTAAGGTTGGCATAAAGGAAATCTGAGAGAGCATCTTCTCCACCTCTGTAATTAACTTTTTCTTCGAGACCGACATCGTAGACAAACTCATCGCCTGCCGGACCGCCATCTTTAGGACCGGAGTCTTCGCCCGTAACTTCTGGTTCTAAAATTTCAGGTTTAGGAGGCGTAATATCAGTCGTGTTATCAACGGCTTCAAATATTTCAGAGATAGAAGTTGGAGGAGGGGGAGGCGACGAATTCTGGAAAGTATTTTCTATAGATTCAGCGTCTCTGCTCTGTGGTAGTATAGGAACATCAAATACCTGAATATCTTCATAAGACGTATAGGTAAAGAGAACAAGAGTAATGATCAGAGAAAAAGCAAAGCCAATAAACAGAAACAGAGGACGGTCCTTTCTAAGATCAAGTTCCGGGTGTTTTTTCAGTTCCATGGCTATACAAAATTACGAATTTAAAGATAAATACAAGGAGGGTGTAGAAAGTAAACGGTAAAGGGACGGAATTATTTGTCCAGAAATTTCAGGTTACCGTATACAGTGTGGAACATCAGCCAGCCAGAGAAGGCACCTATGATGTCTGCCAGTAAATCCCAGTAGTCGCCGATTCTATCGGTTGTAAGATAGTGTTGAATAAGTTCAATGGCGACAGCGTATACAATAGCAATAACAAGGGCAATGATTCTGATTTTATTCAGAAGAAAAGAGAAGCGCCATTGTTTGATGAGTCCCAGCATGATGAAGTATACCAGGACAGAAAAAATAAAGGCGTGTCCCAGCTTATCCGTCGGAATGCCGAACAAAGATTGAGTCTGGAACCCGCCGTTACTAGAAGTGCAAAGCACCAATATGAAAATTGCCCACGCAAGCGTAGGCAATTGATGTTTCAATATTGATAATTTGATAGTCAAATCGTTTCAGATTAGTGACCGATTAATGCTCTGTAGGCATTAACGTCTAGCAAATCGTTTAATTCAGCAGCGTTGCTTAATTTGATTTTAACCATCCATCCGCCGTTGTAAGGATCCTGGTTAACCAGTTCCGGAGCAGATTCAAGAGCAGAGTTAACTTCAGTGATTTCACCAGATACTGGCATAAATAAATCACTCACAGTTTTTACAGCTTCAACAGTACCGAAGGTAGAGTCTTTAGAGAGGTTCTGACCTTGAGTTTCGATTTCTACGAATACGATATCGCCTAATTCGCTTTGAGCGAAGTCGGTAATACCAACTGTTGCTACGTCGCCGTCAACACTAATCCATTCGTGTTCTTTTGTGTACTTTAAATTTTCAGGAAAGTTCATTTTTAATATTTTTAATTGATGTAAAGTTTAATTATTGGTCCCAGATCATACTCAGCAAAAGGCTGATTTTATCTTTAAGGATGTTTCTGTGCACGATCATATCTACGAATCCATGCTCGAGCAGGAATTCAGAGCTTTGGAAACCTTTAGGTAAATCTTTACCTATGGTTTCTTTAATAACTCTTGGTCCGGCAAAGCCAATCAGAGCTTCAGGTTCAGCGATGTTGAAATCTCCAAGCATAGCAAATGAAGCAGTGATTCCACCTGTTGTAGGGTCGGTAAGTAAAGAGATATAAGGAATACCTTCTTTATCTAAGAGTGCAAGTTTTGCAGATGTTTTCGCCATTTGCATCAGAGAGAAGGCAGCTTCCATCATACGGGCGCCACCACTTTTACTGATGATGATCAAAGGCATTTTATTTTCTCTGGCAAAATCAATTGCTCTGGCAATTTTTTCACCAACCACACTACCCATTGAACCACCGATGAAACCGAAGTCCATACAAGCAATAACAATTTTACGGCCGTTAGATTTACCGTGAGCAGTTCTGACAGCATCTTTTAACCCACTTTTTCTGATGCTTTCCTCAATCCTTGCGGTATAAGGTTTTGAATCAGTAAAATGAAGCGGGTCATCAGAAATCAGATTAGCATCCAGTTCCTTGAATTTGTTATCATCGAAGAAGATTTCGAAATATTCTTTCGACGAGATTTTGTAGTGGTAATCGCAGCTAGGGCAAACATAGCGCGCCTCTACAAGATCTTTATGCGGTGTAATGGTTTTACAGCGCGGGCATTTGTCCCACAAACCATCAGGGGTAGCTTTCTTCTCCTTAGTTTTAGTGGTAATACCTTCAGATACGCGTTTAAACCAACTCATAAATCAAATACAAGATTAGGATAAAGATATGAATTAAGCAATAGTTACTTCTTTTTCAAGATACACGTCCTGGATGTGGTTCAATAAAGAGATACCTTCAGCGAATGGCTTCTGGAACGCTTTTCTACCACTGATCAGACCCTGACCACCAGCACGTTTATTGATAACGGCAGTTGTAACTGCTTCAGCTAAATCGCTGGCACCTTTACTTTCACCACCACTGTTAATAAGACCTGCTCTACCCATGTAGTTGTTTGCTACCTGGTATCTGCAAAGATCAATTGGATGATCAGTGTTAAGGTCGGTGTATACTTTAGGATGGGTTTTACCAAATTTGATAGCGTTGTAACCACCATTCAATGTAGGTAATTTTTGTTTGATAATATCTGCCTGGATAGTAACACCAAGGTGGTTA
>JBJTNS010000080.1:0-2992 GCA_046074245.1 Chitinophagaceae bacterium
TACACTTACTAACGATGCCCAAATGGCCATGATCATTCCTGAACAATCTGCTGTTCTAAGTGGCGAACTTTTCAAAGCTAAAGTTGCTTTAGTAACATACGACTCCAAAACAGGCGCCCGTATGTTAGTAAACGGTCAGCCTATTACAGTTGAAAATGGCATCGGCTCCATCAGTATTCCAGCCAATGGTTCTGGTGCCCATAGTCTGACAGCCCAAATAGAATCTATCGATCCCAATACGGGCAATCCAGTTTTTATTACCTCACCAGTGCTCGAATGGCAATCCTTTCAAGCTTCTGCTACGATTTCTGCTGATAACATGAATGTCTTATTTTTTGGTTTAGAAAATCCAGTGTCAATATCAGTGCCAGGGATCACGCCTGAAAACACCATTGTAACTTCCACCAATGGCATTCATCTAAAATCGCTGGGCAAAGGAAAATACACAGCAACAGTCAGTGGTTCCGCCAAATCAGGTACCATACAAGTTAAAGCTCGTATGCAAAACGGTAGCCTCAAAACCATGGGCGAAATGGTGTATCAGCTGCGCAGAGTCCCAAATCCAAAATTCAGACTCGGTAGTCTTGAATCTGGTACCCATGAAAAATCCGTCGTCATGGCCCAACAAAATGCCTATGCCTTTTTAGAAGACTTCTACTTTAAAGGCATCCGATATCAAGTGCTTAAGTTTCATGCCACATTGGTTTCAAAAAAGTCTATTAACACACCTGATGTAACCATCAACGGCAGTTCAACTGCAGCACTTAAGCAATTGTTAACAGGTGCAAGATCAGGCGATTATTTGTCTATTGATCAAATCAGGGTATTGGGACCCAATGGCGAAATTTCACTGGGAGAATTTTCCATCAAGATTAAATAACAGAATCTTAAAGACGGTTTAAATAGCCGTTATTCAAAGTCTACTTATTATTTCGATAAGTTAAACGGCGAAAACACATCTCAAAGCCTGTGTTTTCGCCGTTTCGTCGTTTCGCTCTAACGAAAGGATGGTATATTGGAGATTTATGCCTATCTTTGCAAACTTTTTTAAATACATGCAAGCCATAAGAAACATCGCTATTATCGCCCACGTTGACCACGGTAAGACTACATTGGTTGATAAAATTTTACACCATTGCAACCTTTTTCGTGAAAACGAGGAATCAGGTGAGTTAATTCTTGACAACAACGACCTTGAGCGTGAGAGAGGAATTACCATTTTCTCTAAAAACGTATCAGTTCAGTACAAAGGAATCAAAATCAATATCATCGACACCCCTGGTCACGCCGACTTTGGTGGAGAGGTTGAGCGTGTTTTGAAAATGGCAGACGGAGTGGTTCTTCTGGTAGACGCTTTTGAAGGTCCGATGCCACAAACCCGTTTCGTTTTACAGAAAGCACTTCAGTTAGGTTTAAAACCGATTCTGTTAATCAATAAAGTTGACAAAGACAATTGCCGTCCGGATGAAGTTCACGAATCAGTATTCGATTTGTTCTTCAATCTGGAAGCAAACGAAGAACAGTTGAATTTCCCTACCATCTATGGTAGTAGTAAACAAGGCTGGATGAGCACAGATTACAAACAAAAAACTGATAACATCTCTCCATTATTAGATTGTATTCTGGATTATGTACCAGCACCTATCAATAACGAAGGTACTGTGCAGATGCAGATTACCTCTTTAGATTACAGTAACTACCTTGGTAGAATTGCTGTTGGAAAAATCCACAGAGGAATGATCAAAGAAAACCAGCCTGTAACATTGGTAAGAAACGATGGTTCTATGTCTAAAATGCGTGTGAAAGAACTATACACCTTCGAAGGTCTGGGTAAAAAGAAAGTAACAGAACTGCAGAATGGTGATATCTGTGCGATTGTAGGGATAGAGAATTTCCAGATTGGCGACGTCGTTGCTGATTACGAAAATCCGGAAGGCATGGAGAAAATCAAAATCGATGAGCCTACTATGAGTATGATCTTTACGATCAATAACTCACCGTTCTTCGGTAAAGAAGGCAAATTCGTTACTTCAAGACACGTGAGAGAGAGATTGGAGAAAGAGACAGAGAAAAACCTGGCGCTAAAAATTGAAGATACTGAGAGTCCTGATAGCATCCTGGTATACGGTCGTGGTGTATTGCACTTATCAATTTTAATTGAAACCATGAGAAGAGAAGGCTACGAGCTTCAGGTAGGTATGCCACGCGTTATCATCAAAGAAATTGATGGTGTTAAATGCGAGCCTATAGAAATGCTGGTAGTAGATGTTCCAGAAGAATATTCAGGTAAAGTTATCGAATTAGCGACACAGAAGAAAGGTGAGTTATTAATAATGGAACCTAAAGGGGATATGCAGCACATCGAATTCAAAATACCTTCAAGAGGTTTAATGGGTTTAAGAAGTGCCATGTTAACTGCCACTGCTGGTGAGGCTATTATGGCACACAGATTTGTCGATTACGAGCCATGGAAAGGTGAGATAGCTGGCAGAACCAATGGTTCACTGGTAAGTATGGATACCGGAATGAGTACCGCTTATTCAATTGATAAAATGCAGGACAGAGGGGTTTTCTTCATCGATCCGGGAGAAGAGATCTACGAAGGTCAGGTAGTGGGTGAGAATTCCAGACAGGATGATATGGTTTTAAACCTGGTTAGAGCGAAGCAATTAACCAACTTTAGAGCAGCTGGTAAAGACGATTCTGCTAAAATGCCACCTAAAAGACAATTTTCTTTAGAAGAAGCTTTAGAATATATTCAAAAAGATGAGTATGTGGAAGTTACTCCTAAGTCGTTAAGAATCAGAAAAATATACCTTAAACAAACAGACAGAGAGCGCTACACCAAGCAATTAATGTCATAAAAAATGCACAAAGTGTGAATATTTTTTGTTGAAGGTGTTTTTTATTCAGAATCAAATGTATAAATTTGCACCCAATTTTAATTATAAAATAGAAAAATGAAAAAATTATTAGTTATCGCTATCGCTGC
>JBJTNS010000081.1:0-7167 GCA_046074245.1 Chitinophagaceae bacterium
AAAAGCCGGAAACTATTCTTCTTACTCCTATTGCCGCTTTTGGCAATGATTGAGAAGGATACGAATCCGGCTTTTTCTCATATAGACAGTAGCATCAGCAATGATTCTGCGCTTTGTGATTCCCTTATCCGCTTTGCCGGAAAGTATTTGAACAAGCCTTATTGTTATGGCAGTAACCCACCAAGGTGTTTTGACTGCAGTGGGTTTGTGAATTTTGTGTTTGGCAATTTCGGGAAGGTGGTGCCCAATTCTTCAGGGGCCATAGCCTTACACGGGAAATTTATCAGTTTTAGAAATGCCGCAGCCGGAGATTTGATCTTTTTCACTGGTCGCAACAGTCAGTCTGAAACCGTTGGGCATGTTGGCATTGTTACCGAGCAGAAAGAAGGTAAGATCTATTTTATACACGCCTCCGTTCAGGCAGGAGTTATAGTATCTAACACAGAAGAAGACTATTACAAAAAGCGACTCCTCTTTGTGAAGCGTGTAAAATTGTAATTTGGATGATAAAGGATTAAATTTGTCCTTTATAATTCCAGCAAGTGTTACCAATTACCGAACAAGATTCTTTATATCCCAACCTTTCAGAACTAAGTGCTGAAGAGGTCATCAGGGCGATTAATGCCGAAGACAAGAAAGTGGCAGAGGCAGTAGCTGAGCAAATTCCAAACATTAGCAAATTGGTGGAAGCTGTTGTTGCATCGCTCTCTAAGGGTGGCCGATTGTTTTATATTGGCGCTGGCACCAGCGGTCGTTTAGGGATATTAGACGCCAGTGAGTGTCCGCCAACCTATGGTGTAGCACATGAGCTGGTAACAGGCATTATTGCAGGAGGAGACAGTGCCATCAGAAAGGCAGTAGAATTTGCCGAGGATGATACAAAAGCCGCTTATAAAGATTTAAAAGCTGCGGGTATTAAAGCCGGCGATGTTATGGTTGGATTATCGGCCAGTGGTAAAACACCTTATGTGTTGGGAGGTATTGAGGATTGCAAGGCAGCGGGTGTTATAACAGGATGTATTTGCTGTAATTCAGGTTCACCAATTGGAGCTGCATCAGATTTTCCGGTAGAAGTGGTTGTTGGTCCTGAAGTTATTACAGGCAGCACCCGCATGAAATCGGGCACTGCTCAAAAGATGGTATTAAATATGATCACCTCTGCAGCTATGGTAAAACTGGGTAAGGTACAGGGTAGTAAAATGGTGAACATGCAATTGTCCAACGACAAGTTAATCGACCGGGGAACGCGGATGGTAATGGAGAAAACCGGACTTACTTATGAAGCATCCAGAGGTTTACTGTTAGAAGCTGGGAGTGTGAGGAAAGCTGTAGACACATATCAGTTAAAAAACGGATAAGGGCAATAAATGTAGCCCCTGCAACGTTCTAACCCAGTTGAAAATCATGAACTAACAAATATTTTTTTTTGTAAAATCATTATTTTCCTTTAGGTTTGTGCGTTTACATAGTTAAAGTATCAACAAAACACATGAATAAATTTTCCATATTTTTCAGCGTAGGATTGCTGGCTTTGTCATTGCTAATCACTGGTTGCCCTAGCGCCAGTTTGTCTAAAGCAGATGAAGCGAAGAAGCGTATGCATTACAAGTATGCGGGTGACCTTTACACTCAGGCTGCTCCAAATGTAAAAGACAAAGAAGAGCAACAAAGAGCTCGTGAAGAGGCTGCGTTCTGTTACCGCATGGCTAACGAATATGAAAAAGCGATAAAAGCTTACAAGACGGTTTTGAAGAAAGAGCCTAAAAATACTGAAGCATTGTTTCAGTTGGGGAACCTGAACATGAAGGTTGCCGGCGATTGTAACAAAACTGCACTTCAGGACGCCAGAACTTACTTGTCCAAATATCTTGAGGAGGTGCCTAACGACGAGCGTGCTAAAAATAAAATAGCAGCTATCGACAGTGCAGAAAAATGGAGAACTGAAATAGACAAGAGTCGTTATAAGGTTACCAACTTTAAGATTGCTAATACCAAGGGCATGGACTACAGTCCGATGATTGCCAGCAAAAAAGATGATGTTTTATACATCAGTACTGACCGTGAAGGTGGAACTGCTAAAAAGAAAATTTTCTTACAGACAGGTAATGGCTACTCTGATATGTGGTTCCTGAAAGGCAAGAAAGAAAAAAGAAAAAATACTTTAAAATGGAAAAGCCAGTATTGGTAACAGGATCTGTTAATACCAAATATAATGACGGATCTTGTGTATTTGATAGAAAATACAGCACTATTTATTACACTCAGTGTAATGGAGCTGATGGAAAATCTACTTCCTGTAAATTATATCAGGCCAAATTAAGTGGTTCTGAATGGATTGAAGAACAAATGCTTGGTTTCTGTGTAGATGATACATTTGACTATGGTCACCCGGCATTAAGCGAAGATGGAAAAACTCTTTATTTCTCAAGTAACAGACCTGACGGTCACGGTGGCTACGATATCTGGTGCGTAACTTATAACCAGAGAGCAAAAGCATGGGGCGATCCATTTAACCTGGGAACTGCTGTTAACACAGACAAAGACGAAATGTTCCCATACTGGAGCAATCTTGAGAAAATGTTATATTTCTCTTCTAACGGTCACCTCGGAATGGGTGGACTGGATATCTTAAGAGTAGAAGGTAGCGGAACAGAATGGACAACTCCTGAGAACTTAAAGGCACCATTGAATAGTGGTGGTGACGATTATGGTATAACATTTAATAATAACAATGTTGACGAAGCTGGTAAACCTACCAACGAGCCTACTCATGGTTTCTTTACTTCTAACCGTTGCGATGGTAAAGGTAATTTCGATATTTATGAATTCAACATTACACCTTTAGTAATAGAAATTGAAGGTTTTGTATATGAGTGTGTTGCTCCGGAAACCAATCCTCCTGCACACAACACCAATAAACCATTAAAAAACTCTGTAATCACCATTACCAATGACAAAGATTCAACTAAAATCATTGTCAAGACTGATGAAAAAGGTTACTATGGTAAGATTAGACTAATGGAGAAAACTAATTACGAGATTAACTGTGATAACAGAGAGTTGTACTATTTCGATGCGATGCCAGTTCAGAGAACTACGCGTGGTATCAAGATTTCTACAACTTTAAGACAGGATTTCTGCTTAAAATCTCAGATCATTATCGAGACTGTTCCAATCTATTACGATTTGGATAAAGCGAACATCAGACCAGATGCAGCAGCAGTGTTAGATGCCAGAATTTTACCATTGTTACAGAAGTATCCTAAGCTACGTATGGAGTTAGGTTCACATACTGACTGTCGTTCATCATATGACTATAACATCGACCTGTCACAACGAAGAGCGGATAGCGCGGTAGCTTACCTGGTAAGAAAAGGAATCAACCCAGCCCGTTTGATTGCAAAAGGTTATGGAGAATCTCAGTTAGTAAACGATTGTAAATGTGAGGGCGGTGTAGTAGTTCCATGTTCTGAGGCACAGCATCAGGAAAACAGAAGAACAACTATTCGTACATTAGATGTTAACTTCGATCCGAACGTAAAAGTTGGAAATGGCGGAGACAACAACAATGTGAACGAAAAGCCAATCATAGTTAAACTGACTAAAAAAGATGCTAATTATTTAGTAGCTACAGCTGGTAACGGCATCGAAGCTTCTGGTCCGGCACTTATTACTGCTGGTGCAGATAATTTCATCAGTGTAAACGAACTTAAGGCATTAGTAAGTAAAGGAGCAATTAAAGCTGAAGATTTAGTAGGTATAACACTTGCTGATATTCAGGCTGGCAGATTGAAGCCAGGTGCTACAGTAAAACTGAAAACCCTGAGATTCGGTCCGAAAGACAGATCTTACACGGCAACTGATGTAGCTGTAAAGATTAATACTGCTACAAATCCATACACATTTGGTATAGATGCTTTGAAAACCTTGAATGGTAACATCAATGCAACTGAAGGAGAAATAACATTTAAGAACGTTAATAAAGATGCTCTAAAAGGCGGTCCGATTGAAAGTAACGCTACCAAAGGTACTGGTGCTGCGGGTGGAACAACAGGTACAACAGGAACAACAACAGCTCCTGCTCCGGTTGATACAGTTTCTTTAGAAGACTACAAACGTGTAACATTGATTGACAATGGTGGAGGTGTATTAGCAATTCCAACCATGGTGAACGATAAAGAAAACGTCAACTGGGCTTACAATGCAACCAGCAGAAAAGTTGAGATCACTGAAGAGATGGCGGTTCAATTGCTAGAGAGCGGCGCAATTTCTAAGAAAGATTTCGAAGAAGGCGAAAGCATCAAAACCAAGGAGGGTAAGAAATTACCGAGTCCGACTTTCATTATTGCTACCCTTCAGATTGGAGATGTTGTGCTGGAGAACGTAAAAGTAACCATCAGCAACAAAGTAGACGAGCCAACCTTTGGAGGTCTGAATACTCAGTTGAAAAAGGTTAGTCCAATTGTTAAAGGAAAAGTGCTTTATATGAAGCCAAAAGAAAAGAAATAAAACATTGTAATATAAGAGAAGGGACCATGTGCATAGCATGGTCCTTTTTTTTTGTTAAAATATAGCATCTTTGCAGTATGATACAGGTTCACACCGAAAACCGCATCAGTGTGCTTACACTGAACCGTCCGGAGAAGCGCAATGCTTTGAATGATGAGATGGCAGCTGCGATATTATCGCATTTGCAAATTTTAAAAGAGGATGAAACTTGTAAGGTATTGGTCATACGCGGCAGTGGCGAAGCCTTTTGTGCAGGAGCTGATCTGGGGTATCTTCAAAAATTGCAGACCAATTCTTATGAAGAGAATTTAAAAGATTCGACGGCATTGATGACCATGTTCAGGACTTTATATGAGTTTCCCAAAGTAACGATTGCTCAGGTAGAAGGACCGGCACTAGCGGGTGGATGTGGTTTAGCGGGTTTGTGTGATTTTGTATTTGCTACACCGGAATCCAGTTTTGGGTATACAGAAGTAAAAATAGGTTTTATTCCTGCCATTGTTTCGGTGTTTTTGGCGCCTAAGATAGGAGAAAATGCAGCAAAGCATATGTTGCTTACCGGAAAGGTGTTTAGTGCATCAGAAGCAAAGGAAATGCAAATTGTGACAGAGATAGTGGGTAAGGATGTAATAACAGAACATGTGCAACATTTTGCGGCGGGATTAGTTAAAGGTGTTTCTGCTCAGTCAGTGGCATTAACCAAGAAGTTGCTATTAGATATCAGGGGCAAAGGTTTAGAAGAATCTTTGTCGATGGCAGCGACGGCAAATGCATTAGCCAGAGGTACCGATGATTGCAAGAAGGGGATTAGTGCATTTTTGAATAAGGAGAAAATTGTCTGGTAATGGAATTTGCGGATACACATACTCATTTATTTGTTGAGGAGTTTGATCAGGATCGGGAAGCTGTTATTCAAAGGGCTTTGCAATCGAGGGTCAAGGCCTTGTTATTGCCAAATATAGACGAGACCACCATAGAGTCATTAAAAAGTTTTTCAGCCTTAGATAAAGATCATTGTTATCCGATGATGGGTTTGCATCCCTGTTCGGTGAAGGAGAACTACAAAGAGGTTTTGGATATTATACTCAGGGAGCTAGATTCAGGCTACAGGTATTATGGGGTTGGAGAGATAGGGATGGATTTGTATTGGGATAAAACAACGGTTGACTGGCAGTCGGAGGCATTTTTACAGCAGTGTGAGTGGGCTGTAGATCGTAATTTGGGCGTATCGATTCACACAAGAAGTGCCACTTATGAGACCATTAAGTTGTTAAAGCAAATGAAGCAAGTGCCAAGAGGTGTTTTTCATTGTTTCAGTGGGTCTTATGAAGAGGCGCAGGAAATTATCAAGTTAGGATTTTATTTAGGAATTGGTGGAGTTGTCACCTTTAAGAATTCGGGATTACCGGAAGTATTAAAGCGACTGTCAATAGACAATATTGTAATAGAGACAGACGCCCCATATTTATCTCCAGTTCCATACAGAGGCAAGCGCAACGAGAGTTCATATATTCCGTTTATAGCGGAGAAATTATCAGAAGTATATGGCATCAGTGTTTCCAGGGTTGCTGAAGTAACTCGGGAAAATTCAAGAAAAATTTTCGGGGTATAAAACGACCTTCCAGGTTGTAGACCTGGAAGGTTGGTGTTTTTCGTAAACGGCTTTACCCGCGTTATCACTACAGATTTTCTTAAAACTTTAAAACGGATAACGCCTACCAGGTCGGAGACCTGGTAGGTGGAGAATAAAAAAAGCCCCGACTATACAGTCGGGGCTTTTCTATAGTTTCAGATCATTGATTATCTTGTAACAGTGATCTTTTTAGTAGCGATTTGGTTGTCAGCGATTACTTTAACAACGTATACACCTGAAGCGAATTCAGTTAAGTCTACGCTGGTAGCATTGCTGTTTACTGTGATAGTTCTAACCATTTCACCTAAAGTATTGTAAACGTTAACGGTCATGTCGCTGTTGATGTCAGCAGCTAAAGTCACGTTAAAGATACCACTGTTAGGGTTAGGGTAGATAGAAACCGCACTGTTCATGCTTTCTGCACTTTCCAGGTCGGTAGTTACAGAGATACATTTTGTAGTAGAGCACTCGCAACCAGCATCATTACGTGCAATCATAGTCACGCAGTATTTACCTGGAGCGTTGAAAGTGTAGTTAGTACCAGCAGCGTTAGATGTGATAGAGTTACCATCACCAGTTAACCAGGTGTAAGAAGTATTGTTAGTTGATCCACCAGTTGGAGTGAAAGTCAAAGGCGAAGTTTTAGCCGCTTTGATGTTACCAGTGATATCGAAAGTACAAGTACTTGGAAGTGGGTTGATTGTTACTGTTTTGCTCATTGAGTCAGCGCAACCACCAACGATACTAGCTTTCAGTTGTACAGTGTAAGTTTGAGAAACGTTAGAGTTGTAAGCGTGAACCGGAGCACCAGAGTTAGAAGTGTTACCATCACCGAAGTTCCAGGTATACTCGATATTACCTTGAGTATAAGTAGTCTTGTTAGTGAAAGGCACTTCGCTACCAGCACATCTGTCTTCTACAGAGAAGTTAACAGCTGGTTGAACACCTACGTTAACGATTTTGCTTTCTTCAGTTGAACAACCGTTCAATAAAGTAGTTTTCAATTTAACGATACGTGGACCGAT